>JACDGR010000059.1 GCA_013821525.1 Actinomycetota bacterium | reverse complement strand
ACCTGGTGCCGCCGTTCGACCGCTCGCCCGACTTCGTCTGGTCGCCCGAGGAGGTCGCCGCGGTCTGGGCGGACGAGGGACTGACTCCGCTCGAGCTCGGGCCGGCGACCGTGCTCTCCTCGATGCCACAGGGACAGCCGTTCTCCTTCGATGCTCAGCGCCCCGCGCTCGCGGCTCGCGGGCTCTCCGAGGCCGAGAACGAGCTGAACGGCCTGCTCAAGCAGGCGCTCGACATCCTCGTTGCGTTTCCGCATCGCGGAGAGGCGCTCCGCCAGCAGGCACTGCTGCGCCGCTCGACCGCGCAGCTGCTCGAAGCGGGGGAGGCCCCGGACGGGCTTGCGTTCGTCGTCTCGCCGGCGCGCCGCGGCTTCGTGTGGCGCGAGCTCGGTCTCGCGCTGCTGCCCGACACACAGGTCTTCCGCAAGCGGCCGCCGCGTGCCACGACCTCGCCGGGTCGCGCGTTGCAGAGCTTCTCCGACCTGCGCACGGGCGACTACGTCGTGCACGAGGACCACGGGATCGCGCAGCTCCTCGGCTTCGAGACGAAGGAGGTCGCCGGGGTGACGCGGGACTACCTGCTGCTCGCCTACCGCGGCGACGATCGCGTCTACGTCCCGCACGAGCAGATAGGAAAGGTCAGTCGTTACATCGGCGCCGACTCGAAGGCGCCGACGCTCTCGAAGCTCGGCGGCAAGGCCTGGGACAACCTGAAGACGCGCGCCCGTGCGCACCTGCAGGAGATGGCGGGCGAGTTGCTGCAGCTCTACGCACAGCGGCAGACGCAGCCGGGGGTCGCCTACGACGTCGAGCACGAATGGCTCGAGCGCCTCGAGGCGGATTTTCCGTACCGCGAGACCGAGGATCAGCGGACGGCGATCGAGGCCGTGATGGAAGACCTCGAGGCGCCGCACCCGATGGACAGGCTCGTCTGCGGGGACGTCGGCTTCGGCAAGACCGAGGTCGCGGTGCGCGCGGCCTTCGCCGTTGCGGTCAACGGCAAGCAGGTGCTGATGCTCGTGCCGACGACCGTGCTCGCCCAACAGCACTGGAACACGTTTCGCGAGCGCTATCGCGACTTCCCGGTTCGGGTCGAGATGGTCTCGCGCTTCCGCAGCACGAAGGAGGTCAAACAGTCCCTCCTGGACTTTTCCGAAGGAAAAGTCGACGTGTTGATCGGGACGCACCGCGTGCTCTCGCGCGATGTGATCCCGAAGGAGCTCGGCATGGTCGTCGTCGACGAGGAGCAGCGCTTCGGCGTCCGGCAGAAGGAGCTGCTCCGCCAGCTGCGGCTCGAGGTCGACGTGCTGGCCCTGAGTGCGACGCCGATCCCGCGCACGCTGCACATGTCACTCGCCGGGTTGCGCGACATCTCGGTGATCGAGACGCCGCCCGAGGGACGCCGCCCGATCCGCACGTTCGTCGGGGAGTACGACGACGAGCTGATCAAGCAAGCGCTGGAGCGCGAGATCGAGCGCAAGGGTCAGGCGTTCTATCTGCACAACCGCGTCGAGACGATCGAGGAGGCGGCAGAGAAGCTCCAGCGGCTATGCCCCGACCTGCGCTTCCTCGTTGCGCACGGCCAGATGAAGGAGCACGAGCTCGAGGATCAGATGCTGAAGTTCCTCGCCGGTGACGCCGACGTGCTCGTCTCGACGACGATCATCGAGTCGGGCCTCGACATCCCGCAGGCGAACACGTTGATCGTCGAGCGCGCGGATCAGCTCGGCCTCTCCCAGCTCTACCAGATCCGTGGTCGCGTCGGCCGCAGCGACGTGCTGGCGCACGCGTACCTCTTCTATCCGGAGGCACGTGAGCTGACGCCGGAAGCGCGTGCACGTCTTGCGACGCTCGCCGACCACACCGAACTCGGTGCGGGCTTCGCGATCGCGATGCGCGACCTCGAGATTCGCGGCGCCGGTGACCTGCTCGGGTCAGAGCAGTCGGGCCACGTCGCGGCGCTCGGCTTCGAGCTCTACGTCGAGATGCTGCACGAGGCGGTCGCGGAGCTCTCGGGGCAGCGCCGACTCGCGGCCCGCCCGGTGCGCGTCGACGCGCGCGTGGACGCCTTCGTGCCGGCCGGTTACATCGCCGCCGAGGCGCTGAAGATCGACCTGCACCGCAGGATCGCGTTGACGGAGACCGAGGACGAGCTGCACGAGTTGCACGTCGCGACGGAAGACCGCTTCGGGCCGGTGCCCGAACCGGTCGAGAACCTCTTCGCGATCCAGGCTGCGAAGCTCAAGCTGGCGCGACTCGGCGCCGACTTCCTCGTGTTCCGCGGGGGCAAGGCGACCGTCGGGCCGGTCGTCCTCGGCTCGGGCGAGTTGCGCGAGCTACGCGCGCAGGTCGAGACCGCTGTCTACTCAACGGGCAACCGAGAGGTGACGTTAAGGCATAGCGAATTCTCAGGTGCGCTCGAATTGGTCGATGCTATGCTGGCCGCGCGACAGGCTGCTTGACAGGCTCTCTACGGGCCGGATGGGCTAGCCGAGCGCTTCCTATGCAAAAGGCTCTCACCATTTTCCCAGTTCTGCTCGCGGTCGCACTCCTTGCGGGTTGTGGCGGAGGCGGCAGCAGCGCGAAGCTCTCGAGTGGCGACGTCGCCGTCGTCGGTGCCGACCACATCTCGAAGAACGACTTCGACGCGCTGATGCTGCAGGCGAAGCAGAGCTACACGAAGCAGGGTAAAGCGTTTCCGAAGCAGGGCACGACGGAGTACGAGACCGTCAAGGGCCAAGCGGTGACGCTGCTCGTCCAGCAGGCCGAGCGCGAAGAGAAGGCGACCTCCGAAGGGATCAAGGTCACGGACAAGCAGGTTGACACCCGGCTGGTACAGATCAAGAAGCAGTACTTCCAGGGCAGCGAGAAGAAGTATCTTGCGCAGCTGAAGACGCAGCATCTGACCGACAAGCAGGTGCGTCAGGACATTCGCGCGCAGCTGATCTCCGAAGCCGTCTTCAACAAGATCACGAAGGACGTCACTGTCTCCACGAGTGATGTGCACGACTACTACGTCGGGCACCCGCAGCTCTACTCGAAGGCGCAGACGCGCGACGTCCGGCACATCCTGGTCAAGACGAAGCCGAGTGCGCAGTCGATCTACGCGCAGCTCAAGGGCGGCGACACGCAGACCTGGTGCAAGCTCGCGAAGAAGTTCTCGCAGGATCCGAGCTCGAAGAACGCCTGCGGCAAGCTGACGGTCTCGAAAGGGCAGACAGTCGCCGAGTTCGACAAGGTCGCTTTCAGCGAGAAGACGAACGTCGTCCATGCGCCGATCCACAACGCGCAGTACGGCTGGTTCGTGATCGAGCCTCTCTCGGCCGTCCACCCGCGCTCGACGACACCGGAGAAGCAGGTCAGCGCGACGATCAAGCAGCAGCTGCTGCAGCAGAAGAAGAACCAGACGATGACGGACTGGGTTGCCAACCTCTCGAAGGAGTTCTGCAGCGGCACGAAGATCAAGTACCAGGTCAGTTACAAGCCGACGAGCGACCCCTGTGCGTCGACGTCGACGAACGCGACCACTACCTAGCCGAGAGCCGTTGTCCGCCGCCGACGCGCTCGTCGAGCTCCAGGAGCTGACCGAGCGTCTCCGGCGCGAATGTCCCTGGGACCGCGAGCAGACCGTGCGCACGATCGTCCCGCACACGGTCGAGGAGGCCTACGAGGTCGCCGACGCAGCGCTTGCCGGCGACGATCCCAAGCTGCTCGACGAGATCGGCGACCTGCTGTTCCAGGGCGTCTTCCTCTCGCTGCTGCTCGAGGAGCGTGCGAGCGGTGACCTCGAGCAGGCGATCCGCGCCGCGCACACGAAGCTCGTCTCGCGTCACCCGCATGTGTTCGGGGACACCGAGGCACGCACGGCCGAGCGCGTGCGCGACAACTGGGAGCAGATCAAGCGGGTGGACGAAGGTCGCGTCGGCGTGTTCCACGACGTGCCCGAAGGCCTGCCCGCGTTGCTCTACGCGCGAAAGGTTCAGCTGCGTGCAAAGTCCGTCGGGTTCGAGTACCCCGACCTCGCCGGCGCGCTCGCCGACTTCGAGGACGAGTTGAGTGAGCTCCGCGACGAGCTGCCGTCGACCGAGCCGTTGGCGGAGACCGAGCCGGATCCTCGTGTGGCTGCGGAGCTCGGCGATGTCCTCTTTGCTGCCGTCAACGTTGCGCGTCGGTTGAACGTCGATCCGGAGCTCGAGCTGCGTGCTGCGGCCAAGCGCTTCCGCTCTCGCGTCGACGGCGCGGTCGCGCTCGCGGCGGATGAGGGCAAGGAGTGGGCGGCGCTGCCGCTCGACGAGCAAGACGCCTATTACGACAACGCAAAGGAGCTGGAGTGACCACGATCTCTGCTGTCCACGGCCGCCAGGTGCTCGACTCGCGGGGCAATCCGACGGTGGAAGTCGAGGTTCGGCTCGGCACGGGCGGCCTCGGACGCGCGATCGTGCCGTCTGGTGCCTCGACCGGTGTGCACGAGGCGGTCGAGTTGCGGGACGGCGGTGCGCCCTGGGGCGGCAAGGGCGTGCAGCAGGCGGTCGCGAATGTCAACGGCGAGATCGCTGCGACTTTGCGCGGACGCGACGCGCGTGACCAGGCTGCCCTCGACAACGCCTTGATCGAGCTCGACGGGACGCCGAACAAGGGCCGCCTCGGTGCGAACGCGATCCTCGGTGCGTCGCTCGCCGCAGCGAAGGCCGCTGCCGGCGACGAGCCTCTGTGGCGCTACCTCGGTGCGGGCGACGCTGCGACGTTGCCCGTACCGATGCTGAACGTGATCAACGGCGGCGTGCACGCCGCGAATTCGATCGACCTGCAGGAGTTCATGGTCGTGCCTGCGGGTGCGGAGACCTTCGCTGATGCGTTGCGCATCGGGGCGGAGGTGTACCACTCGTTGAAGCAGGTGCTGATCGAGCGCGGGCTCGCCACCGGCGTCGGCGACGAGGGGGGCTTTGCGCCCGATCTCGAGTCGAGCGAGGCCGCGATCGAGGCGATCCTCGAAGCGGCGGAGCGCGCGGGGCACCGCGACCGGATCGCGATCGCGCTCGATCCGGCGACGAGCGAGGTCTTCTCCGACGGTGTCTACCGGTTCGAGGGCCGCGAGAAGACGAGCGTCGAGATGCCGGGCTTCTGGGCGGAGCTCGTCGAGCGCTACCCGGTCGTCTCGATCGAGGACGGTGCGGCCGAGGATGACTGGGACTCGTGGCTCGCGCTGACGCAGCAGCTCGGCGACCGCGTGCAGCTCGTCGGCGACGATCTGTTCGTGACGAATCCAGAGCGTCTGCAGCAGGGCATCGACCGCGGCGTCGGCAACTCGATCCTCGTCAAGGTGAATCAGATCGGGACCCTGACCGAGACGATCGAAGCGGTGCGGCTCGCGCAACACAACGGCTACTCGGTGGTCATGTCGCACCGCTCCGGCGAGACGGAGGATGCGACGATCGCAGACCTCGCGGTCGCGCTCGGCACGGGCCAGATCAAGACGGGCGCCCCTGCCCGCAGCGACCGTGTCGCGAAGTACAACCAGCTGCTGCGAATCGAAGAGCAGCTCGGCGCCCGCGCGCAGTACCCCGGCTGGGACGCCTTCCCGCGCGCAGCGCGCTGAGCACGTAGACCGAGAGCGCTGCTCACACCGTCCAGAACAGGCATGTCCCGGGGCCAGGCCCCGGGACATGCCCGAAACCGCCGTGTCCCGGGGACAGTCCCCTGGACATGACTGTTTGGACTAGGCAGCGAGGGCCCGCGGGAGGAGCTCGGCCTCGAGCGCGGCGAGCGTCTCGCGGGCGCTGCGGCGCAGGCCGACGTGACGGACGACACCGCCGGGATCGACGACGAGCGTGATACGGCGCTCCTCCTCGACCTCGGTCAGGAGCGGGAAGCGAACCGGCCCGCCCGCGTAGCGGGAGGCGGCCTCGTGCCAGTCGTCGGGGGTCGTTGCGAGGACGACCGCGCCGTCGGCGCCGAACGCCTCTTCGAGCCGTGCGAGCTCGAGCATGTCGGTGTGGCGCGCGGCGAAGGCGACGACAGCCCAGCTGCCGCGGTATTCCGCGAGCGAGATGGGGAAGCGACCCTGGCCCTGCACGAACGCGTCTGCGGCGAGCAGTGGTGCGGCTGTTCCGGTGAAGTAGCTCATGGACGAGAGACTAGGTCGGCCGCGCCGCCGCGTCGTCGTCGCCGCGAACGATCTTCGTGTCGTTCCTACGGACGACCCGCTCGCTATGGTGGCTCCCGATGGCGGCCGAGCGGCGTAGAACAAAAATCGTGGCAACCGTGGGTCCGGTCTCCTCGACCCACGCGACCGTTCGCCCCCTCGTCGACGCGGGCGTCGACGCCTTCCGCTTCAACTTCTCGCACGGCACGCACGAAGACCACGAGGCGCGCGCGGAGATCGTGCGCGCCGTTCAGGCGGAGACCGGAAAGGCGCTCGCGCTGATCGCTGACCTGCAGGGGCCGAAGCTGCGGATCGGCGACCTCGCGGTACCGCGCATCCTCGTCAAGGGGGAGGAGGTGACCGTCGTCGGCAAGCAGAGCGCGCTGGAGGACGAGCTGCCGATCCTCCCGGCCGTGATCAGCGAGGTTCTCCGGCCTGGCCACGACGTGCTGATCGACGACGGGCTCGTGCGGTTGACCGTCGAGGACGTCGAGCAAGGCCGTGCACGCTGTCGAGTGATCGTTGGCGGTGAGGTCGGCTCGCACAAGGGCGTCAACCTGCCCGGCGTCCCGGTTCCGATTCCGTCGCTGACGAAGAAGGATCTCGCCGACCTCGATTTCGCGCTCGCGATGGGAGTCGACTTCGTCGCGCTCTCGTTCGTGCGGGCCGCCGCCGACGTGCGAGACCTGCAGTCGATCATCCGCCAGCACGGCTCGCCGGCGCGCGTGATCGCGAAGATCGAGAAGGCAGAGGCCGTCGAGGCGCTCGAGGAGATCCTGCTCGAGACCGACGCGGTGATGGTCGCCCGCGGCGACCTCGGCGTCGAGATCGGGGCGGCGACCGTGCCCCTGCTCCAGAAGCGGATCATCTTGCGCTGCCTCGAGGTCGGCAAGCCGGTGATCACTGCGACGCAGATGCTCGAGTCGATGATCGAGCACGCCGAGCCGACCCGGGCCGAGGCGAGTGACGTGGCGAACGCGATCCTCGACGGCACCTCGGCGGTGATGCTCTCGGCGGAGACCGCGACCGGTGCTTACCCGGTCGAGGCCGTCGCGACGATGGACAAGATCGCGCGCGCGGTCGAGCCCTCGATGGGCTACCGCCACCAGATGCCGGAGCCTGGTGAGGAGACGACCGTCGGGCGCGCGATGTCGAACGCAGCCTGCGACCTTGCGGAGACGCTCGGCGCGAGCGCGATCCTCGTCCCGACGTTCACCGGCCGCACTGCGTCCGCGGTCGCGCGCCTCCGTCCACGCCGCACGATTGTCGGTCTCTCGCACCATCAGACCGCAGTCCAGCAGATGGCACTCGAGTGGGGCGTCTCGCCGGTCCTGATGCCGCAGACGGACGACGTCGAGGATCTCTGGACGCGCGCGCTCGAGTCTGCGGTCAAATCCGGCGTGATCGACGCCGGCGATCGTGTGGTCACGACGGCGGGGACAGCGGTCAACCTGCCGGGCTCGACGAACGTGATCAAGGTCGACATCGCCTGAGCGCACCACGGTGACGGCCGGCGCGTATTCGATCCCCGAGGTGCAGCGTCTCCTCGCCACGCTCGTCGCGTCGAAGCCGGGCGGCAGGATCGCCGAGATCGGAACGTCCTACGGAGACGGCGCGCAGGCGATCGCAGCCGCGCTGCAGGAAGGCGCGAGCTTCGTCACAGTCGAGCTCGACCCCGAACGAGCGGCACACGCACGAGCAGCTCTCGCCGGCACGGCTGCCGAGGTGCTCGAGGGTGACTGGCGCGAGCTGCTGCCGCAGCGCGGCCCGTTCGACGTCGTCTTCGCCGACGGCGGCGTCGCCTACGACCTCGTCGCCGACCTACCTTCTCGCCCCGGGTGGGATCCTCGTCAAGGACGACCTGACGCCCGGCGGCCCGGTCGCGGGCGACGCGACCCGTGAGGCGCTCCTGCTCGACGATCGTCTCCAGGCGACCGAGCTCCTCGTCACGCCGGCAATGGCCGCGATCGTCGCCGTCCGCCGTCCGGACTAGATCAGACGAGGCGTCGGCAAGGGTTCTGCCGCGCCGAGACGAAACCGGCACCGTGACCCGGCTCCGGCCCACCCGTCTGCTCGCCATCGGTGGTCTCCTGCTCGTCGGGTTCCTCTACTGGAAGCCGACACAGACCTACCTGCACGCGAAGCAGCACCTGAACAGCCGCAGCGCGGAGGTGCGCGACCTGCGCGCCGAGCAGACGCGCCTGCAGAAGCGCATCGCGCTCGCGGGGACAGACGAGCAGCTTGTGCGCGAGGCACGGCGGCTCGGCCTCGTCAAGCCTGGAGAGCGGCTGTTCATCGTGCGCGGCATCTCCAGCTGGCGCAAGCACCACTAACCTCGAGCAGGTGGACAAGGAGATCGTCGCGCGGCAGATCGGCCGCCCGCCGCGGGCGTTCGCGCGTGTTGCAGTCCGCTGCCCGTTCGGACAGCCCGCCGTCACCGAACAGCGCGCCTACGACGAGGACGGCCACCCCTTCCCGACGCAGTTCTACGTCACCTGCCCGCACCTCGTCGCGGCGATCTCCAGGCTCGAAGCCGCCGGCGGTGTCGACCGGTGGACAAAAGCGTCCGAGGAGGATCCCGCGCTCGTCGAGAGCCTGGCGGCGGCTCAGGCCGAGCAGCGGCGAATGCGACCCGAATTCGACGCGGGCATCGGCGGATCGACACGGACTGGCAGTCTCAAGTGCCTGCACGCGCACGTCGCCTTCGCGCTCGCGCGCCCGGGGTACGAGCTCGGCGACCGCGTGATCCGTGAGCTGCCCTCCCTCTGGCCCGACCTTTGCTGTACTGCTCCGATGGTGACGGGATAGTGGAGTTGGAGCTCGCGCGCCAGCAGTGGGAGGACGGCAACCGGCGCATAGAGGGTGCACGGGAGCGCGACCGCCCGCGCTACGCACGCCTGATGGCGCAGGTCGACGTGGTCGCCGACGGCCTGCGCCGGCGGGTGGGGCAGACCTTCACGCTCGCGGAGCTTGCCGCCGCCTACGACGGTGCGGATGAGTGGGCGCGCGGAATCATCGACGACGCCGACCCGGATGCGCCGCCCACCGTCGAACCTGGCACCGTCGCGGATGCCGCGTTCCACGCATACGCGCGTGGCGCGGTGGACTACCGGCCGTGAACCGGCGTCGCATCCTGGCGTTGCTGGGGATCGTCGTCGCCTTCGTGGTCGGGATCGCTGTTGGAGAGTCGCTCGACGACGCCAGCCCGCCGAGCGGCACCCAGACGCTCGTGCGCACACTGGAGCCGCTGCCACTCGCCCCGGCTGCCCGCGAGACAGTCACGGTGACGGTCCAGAGCCGCTGATTTCCAGGGTTTAGGTACACGTAGCTTTGGTTACTTTTTGCTGCGATGACCCATCCCGGCAGACGCGCCCCGACGAGTGAGCCCGACTGGCTGACGCTCGGCCAGGCTGCGAAATTCCTCGGCGTCGCCCAGTCGACGATCCGCAAGTGGTCCGACCAGGGACGGGTGCCGGCTTTCTACACCCCGGGTGGTCACCGTCGCTACCGGCGCCGCGACCTGGAGACGTTTCTCGACCGTTCCGGCCCCGGCGGCCGCACGAGCGGACCGCTCGTGCTCGTCGTCGACGACGACGCGCGCCTGCGCGAGTTCATGCGCGTCAACCTGGAGCTCGAGGGCTATTCGGTGCGGGAGGCGTCGAGCGCCGAGGGAGCACTCGAGGCGATCGACGGCCAGGCGCCCGACCTCGTCTTGCTGGATGTCGTGATGCCCGGCGTGGACGGCTGGCAGATGCTGCAGCGCATGCAGGAACGCCACGGCTCGATCCCGGTGATCATGTTCTCCGGGCAGGTCGAACCGGGAGAGGGCGGCGATGCTGCAGAGCTCGGAGCGCGTGCATTCGTCGGCAAGCCGTTCGATCCGCAGAAGCTGATTGAGCAAGCGAAGCAACTCGTCCCGACCTAGACCGTGTCACACAGCCCGCCGTGCTGACGCTCGACCGCCAGCTCGAGCACTGGATCGTTGGCCATCGCATCGCATCGCTGAACTGGCTGTTCGAAGCGTTGTCGAAGGCCGGGACGTTCGGCCTCATCTGGGTGCTGATCGGCTTCGGGATCGCCCTCGTGCAGCGGCGGCCCGCTCCTGTTCTGCTCGTCGCCGCTGCCGTTCTGCTCGGCGATCTCGAGTCGACGGTCGGGAAGCTGCTGATCCCGCGCGTGCGACCGCATTACCACCCGCTGCTGAAGGTGCCGACGAGCCACTCCTTTCCCTCCGGGCACTCGTCGACGAGCTTCGCGGCCGCGACCGTGATCGCGGCGATCTCACCGCGGCTGCGGATTCCGGCGTTCGTGCTCGCTGCAGGAATCGCCTTCTCGCGCGTCTACAACGGTGTGCACTGGCCGCTCGACGTGCTGGCCGGCTCCGCGCTCGGCGTGCTCATAGCTCTTCTGCTGCTCGCAGGAGCCCGCCGAGTACCACGCCGAGGGCTGCAAGCAGGCTGATCCACAGTCCGATCCCGCGACCGTCGGCCGGTAAGACCGAGTCGGGGATCGAGATGACGCGAATCAGCACGAAGATCAACGCGAGTGCGCCGAGGGCGAGCACGAGCAGGCTCTCCGGCACCGTGGCGGGCAGGAGCTCGAAGCCGAGCTCGCGGAGCGTCACGAGCACGAGCACAGCGAGGCCGACGAAGAAGACGAGCTTCCCGAGCACCCCGGTGTGCCAACCGATCACCGAGAGCTGCACGCCGACGCCCGAGCCGGCGTACCAGTCCATGAAGCTCGAGAGCAGGAGCACGAGTCCCGCGATCCAGGTGATGCGCTCACCGGCGGCCCAGATGCCGCTCACAGCGGGCCGCGCGTAGCCGTCCGGGGTGTGCGAAGCGACCGGGTCGGCGTCCGCGTCGAAGAAGTCGGGGGTTTCCACGGGTCCAAGTATGGGGATCAAATCGGTCGGAGTACGGCACAACCGCACGGCAGAAAGGGGTCACCATGCTCGACCGGCCACCGCAGACGGGCGGCGACGACCGCGAGTACGTCGAGTTCGCACACACGGGCACCACCGGCACCGGCCCGTATCGCTGCTCCGGCTGCGGGTACGGCGTGACAGTCAGGACGACGCTTCCGCGTTGCCCGATGTGCTCGGGCGAGCAGTGGCAGCGGCCGACGTTGTCACCGTTCGAGCCGCCGCGCTTGCAATAGATCGGCGCCGAGACCCCGCGCTGACGTACGGGTGAGAGTCCGCTAGACGCCGAAGAGCGTCTGGACTTCGTGCCACGCGGCGAGTATCAGGAACGCCGCGAAGAAGGCGAGGACGAGCAGTGAGACCCAGAAGCGCACGTTCGAGCGCCGTACCTCGGTCCGTTTATCGATCTTCGCCCGCCTCCGCGCCCGCTCACGGCGGTAGGCCCGCTCGATCGCTAGCGGGTCGAGCGAGGGGTCGTCCTCATGGAGAACGGAGCTGGTGCGCGCGGGCTCGGCCATCCCCACAGTGTAGTGGGCCGGGAGCAGGCATATTGCGCCTACGATGATCCTCGAGACCAGGCGGCTACCCGTGGAAGCGCTCGCTGCGGCGGCCAGAGAGATCGCCGGAACCGAAGAGCTGAGAACGGCGCTCGCTCTCCTCGTAGGCGCCGCGGCGGAGGCCACGCACGCCGACCTGGCGGTTGTCCGAGTGCTCGACGCGGGCGGCGAGCTGACCACGCGCGCGATCGCGCCGGCGAGCTCAAGCCTCGGAGCCGAGGTTGCGGGCAGCAGATCGCCGATTGCACCGCTCGCAGCAGGCGAGCTCTCACACCCGGCCGAGCGGGCTGCCGAGCGCGCCGGTGCGGCCGGCCGGCTGGCGGTTGCAGCCCGACTCGGAAGCCGCATCGTCGGCTCGGTCGAGCTGGTGCGGATCGCAGAGCCCTTCGAGGCCGTCGACGAGGCGACCGCCGAGCTGCTCGCTGCCCAACTGGCGCTGGCGGTGCGCTCGCTCGGGCCCGAGACCGGCGTGGCCGCTGCGGGCCGTCGCGCGAAGTGGCTCGAGCTCGCGGGCGAGGCACTCGCCGCGGGCGGAGACTCGCGTCGCGCGGCGCAGCAGGCGGTTCGTGTCGCCGTCGAGGCAACGGGCGCGCGAGCCGGTGCGATCTGGGGAGCAGACGCCGAACGCAAGCTCGAGCTGATCGCCTCGGTCGAGCTCGACACGGGCGCCGACGTCGCAGCGACGATCGTGCGCGAGGCGATCGATACCTGGACGCCCGCCACGATCGAGTCGCACGAGGGTCTGCCGGCGGGTGCCACCTCCGCGGTGACGCTCGCGCTCGGGCAACCGGCCTTCGCGGCGTTGCAGCTCTTCTACGTCGCCGACACCGCACCGACCGAGTCGGAGCTGCCCGCGCTCGCGGCGTTCGCTGCGCGCGCAGCACACGCCTTGCGTGCGGGCGACCGGGCGCGCGACACCGAGGAAGAGCTGGACAGGACCCGTGCGCTG
>JACDGR010000460.1 GCA_013821525.1 Actinomycetota bacterium | reverse complement strand
ATCTGCAGCAGTAGTGCTAGTTCCGCCCGCCAGAAATGCGAGCGGGGTTGGTTGACCAGGATTTCGGCCGATAAGACCAGTGGAAGGGTTGTTCGGTGCGGTTGCGCCAGGTCATGTAGGCATAGAGCTTTTCACAGAGGTCCTCAATCGAGGTGAACGAACCGCGGGCGATGACGTGCCGCTGGAGAATGCCGAACATGCACTCGATCTGGTTGAGCCATGAGGCGTGTTTCGGCGTGAAGTGTCGCTTCCACCGTGGATGGTCGTCGAGCCAGTCGAGCACGTCGTCGGTGTTGTGCGCGGAGAGGTTGTCCATGATGAAGTGCCCGCGGCCTTCTGGGTAGCAACTGTCGACGGCGTTGAGCAAGTCGACGAAAGTCAAACCGTTGTGGTCGCCCGAAGCAAAGCCGAACAGTTTGCCGCGACGTACATCGAACGCCCCCATCAGGGCGAGGGTGCCGTGACGGATGTACTCGAATTCGCGACGAATAGGCTGTCCGGGCTTCATGGCGACGTCGGGGTAGCGACGCTCCAACGCCTGCATGCCGGTTTTTTCATCCAGGCAGATGATGTGTTCGCTCGCGGGCGTGTCGTAGTAGACGTGCAGGATCTCGTCGCGCTTGGCACGGAACTCGTCGTCCTGGGACGTCAGCCACATCTTCTGCCGATGCGGCTGCAAGTCGGCATCCTTCAGGATGCGCCGAACACTCGATTCGCTGATCGTCCAGTTCTGGCCGCGCAGGTGCTCCGTGAGAAGGGCGCTTGACCAGTGCGTTACGGGGATGCCGACGTCGCTCGGCTTGCGGCAGGCCTCCGCGACTACTCTCGCGCAATCCGTCTCCGAGAGAGAGAGGGCGGGCGTCCCGATCGAGGGGCGTCCGCAAGCTTCTCCATCGGGTTCGCGCAATCGAAGCGAGCTCGCCACTTTTCTACCGTGCGGTGGTGAATGCCGATGAGCATGGAGATGTCGCTGGCGGGAACACCGTCGGCCATGAGCAATGCCGCCTGAGCCCGCTGCACGATGCGCCTTTCGGCAGTTGCAGGTCGCACAGCCGCTTCGAAGTGCGCCCGTTGTTCCGGCGACAACTCCAGCGGCACCGTGCGCGGTCCTGGATGTCTTCGTCCAGCCCACGGTGTAGAGTCAATCATGCCGATCCCACTACACGCGTTCGCCTTCTCCGGCCAAATTTCTGGCGGGCGGAACTAATGCCTAGTTTCGTTTGAGGTGATGGGGTAGAGTCGTCGAAGCTTGATGCGGGCATCGGCGGTCGTGAACTGCCAACGGACTGGCGCCCCTTTGCGATTGCGTCCCCAGGCGGCCAGGAGTTGCTCCAGCTCGTCGATGGATCCAATGCGTTGATCGAGGCACTGGCGCGCGAGCACGGAGAGCTGGCACTCGGCGACGTTCAGCCAGCTTCCGTGCTTTGGGGTGTGGTGCATCTCGAACCTATTGGTCAGGCGTCGCGCCTCTTGAGCGGGGTACGCGTCGTAGAAACAAGCTGCAGTGTGGATGTTGAGGTTGTCGCAAACAAGCAGGATCTTGGCTGCCGCCGGGTAGACCTCATCTGCCAAGTATTTGAGGAATGCTGCACAATCCACCGCTGTCCGGCGCTCGGTAGCCTCGAGGAGAACGTCGCCCACCAGAGGTTCGACCGCCAAGAAGATGTTGGCGGTACCACAGCGCTTGTATTCGTCGTCGACGCGGCAGAGCGTCCCTGGTCGTGCAGCAATGGACTCGCGCGTGTGCTCGACCAGCTGTTTGCTCGTCTCGTCGAAACAAACGACCGGGCGCAGGGGATCGTAGGGCAGATGGTAGACGTCAACCACGTCCTCCATCGCGTGCACGAACGCGCCGCTGTGCTCGGGTGGAATGCAGAAACGCTTCACCGCCCATGGCTTGATGGCGTTTTTTTTAGCCGACGATGAATCGTCGTCCTGCTGATCGATTCCACGACGTTCAGCTCGACCAATTTGTCGGCCAGGAGCGTCAGCGTCCAGCGCGCGAACCCTTTGGGTGGCTCGCTGCACGCCAGCGTGACCAGGTGCGCCTCTCCCCGCCCATCGAGCTTTGGCTGCCGTGAAATGCCTTCTTGCGGCCTGCGGTCCAGCGCCGCCGAGACGCCGAGACGCCCTCGAGCACGGCTCGTTTGCGGATCCGTTCAACGGTGGCGGTCCCAACACCGAGTTCGTCCGCGACCTCGGCGTCCGTCATTCGTTCGTCAGCCTTGAGCAGGATCTGCGCTCGCTGCGCCTTAAGCTTCGACACTCGCTTGCGCGTCGACAGGTCCTCCAACCACAATCGCTCGTCCTCGGTCAGGTTGATGATGTACCGTGTTGCCATCACCACCATGGAACACATCCGCGCTCGGATGGACAGCGAAAACGTCATCACCTTGATGGAAACGGTGCACTAGTAGAGGACCACCCGCCGGGCTGCGGTCGTAACTCCCAACACCCTGAATGATGGTGGCTCCGACGCCAGCACCGACGATCGACGTCCCCGGCCGCACGACGAGGGGGAATGATTCGCCGAGTGATCCATCATATTGGCCCTTGGCTACATGAATGAGAGCTGCGTCATCGGCGGCGGCCTGCACGGAGGCAA
>JACDGR010000459.1 GCA_013821525.1 Actinomycetota bacterium | reverse complement strand
GCACAAGACCCTGTTGCTCTGCGGAGGCCGGGGCGTCGCTGCCGGCAGGCTTGCTTCCGACGGCAGCCGTAATGACCATCATGGCCGCCACTGCTGCCACGAGACCGAGACTCAAAGGCCGGGAGCGCGACACCGTACGTGCGATGTGGCGGAGGCTGAAGCGGTTACCCACGAGCCTCCATTCGGATCTTACGCCGACGGCGTTACGCAGCGTCCGAAACACACCGAAGGGTTAGGCCGATTGCCGTAATGCGTTGGCGCATGACCCGCTACAAGGGCTGGTGTGGTGACGGATATGCGCCAACCAGGCGATAGGCAGCGTGGACTGCCGGGCCGCTGGAGTAATCCGAATGCTCACCCGGCGTTGGAGATCAAGCTCAGCGCAGGGCCCCCTTCTGCGTGTCGCGGCCAAGGGTCTGCATCTCCGCCTCGACCATGATCCGCGCGAGCTCCCCGGGCAGCACCTTGGCCTCCCAGCCGAGGAGCTCCTTGGCCCTGCCGGCGTCCCCGATGAGCGCGTCGACTTCGGTGGGGCGCAGATAGCGTTCGTCGACCGAATGTATTTCTGATAGTCGAGCTCGACTGCGGCGAAGCAATACTCGACGAACTCGCGGACGGTGCAGGCCGTACCTGTGGCGATGACGAAGTCTGCCGGGGTGTCGTGCTGTAGAATCAGCCACATCGCCTCGACGTATTCCTTGGCGTAACCCCAATCGCGGATCGCATCTAGGTTGCCGAGGTAGAGCACACTCTGCAGTCCGCTGGCGATCCGCGCCGCCGCCATCGCGATCTTCCGTGTGACGAACGTTTCTCCGTGTCGTGGAGACTCGTGGTTGAACAGGATGCCGTTGACCGCATGCATTCCGTAGGCTTCGCGGTAGTTGCGTGTCATCCAGTACGCGTATACTTTGGCCACGCCGCAGGGAGAACGTGGGTAGAACGGTGTTGTCTCATTTTGTGGTGGCGGTGAGGCGCCGAACATCTCCGAGCTGGAGGCTTGGTAGTAACGGCATTCAAGGCCGATCATCCGGGCCGCCTCCAACAGCCGGGTGGCTCCGATTCCCGTGGTCAACCCCGTGAACTCGGGTTCGTCGAACGATACCCGGACATGGGATTGGGCGGCCAGATTGTAGATCTCGTCCGGCTTGATCGCGTCAAGAAGAGTGACCAGCCGTGAGCCGTCGTTCAGATCGGCATAATGCAGAAACAGGCGTGCTGTCGGTTCGTGCGGATCGGCGTAAAGATGTTGATACGCTGCGTATTGAACGTCGACGCGCGACGGATCAGGCCATGTACCGTATATCCCTTGTCGAGCAACAGCTCGGTCAAATAGGAGCCGTCCTGACCGGTGATTCCTGTAATCAAGGCCTTCTTCGCGGTAGCGTCCTGCGGCATGGGACCCCGATCTGCTGAGCTGAAAGTAGCTATACCTCACGTCGTCGGCCGCCTTTAGTCTCACGTTACAGCTCCGATAGGCTCAGGTGATGCAGGTCGCGCGGCGTATCCGTTGGCTGGCGGTGGCTCTATGGCTTCTGGCGGCAGCCGCCTGGGCGGGCTTCCTCGTCTTCCAGTTCGCGCACCCTGTACTGCCCGGGCAAGACTGGCGGTCGCAAGGCCAGCTCGTCGACTTCCGGGACACGGTGTGGGTGCCCGGGCGTTACCTGCTCGCGGGGGGTGACCCGTACGACACCCCGGTCCTTCTGGAGGCCTATCCATGGACCCAGGGCCTGCCGCTGTATCTACCTGCCTGGTTTCTACTCGCGACGCCGGTCTCGTTGCTTCCTTACCTGGCCTCAAACGCTCTCTATCAATTGCTAGGCCTTGCCGCCGGACTCCTGTTCATCCGGCTCGTTCTCGTCACTGCGCTCGCCGCGGCCCCTCTGCAGTGGCGGATTTTGGGCCTGCCTCTGGGCCTGCTCTGGCTCTGCGGGTGGGCGTCGGGCCGTTACGCGCTGGCCAATGTCTCGACGGCGCTGGTCGCTATCGGCTTTGTTCTCGTGGTGCGGGGGGTGCGACTCGCCTGGACCGATCCGGGGGCCGCGCAAGTTGCTACTGCGGTCGGGGTAGGTCTGACGTTGCTGAAACCGACGTTCGGGCTGTTGATGGTCGTGGTAGCCGTCGCGGGAAGGCGCTATGACGCGGCCTGGCGCGGTGTGCTCGGTGCGGCTGTCGCGTCCCTGCCTGCCCTTGTGGTGTGCGTCATCGCGTCGGGCGGCGCAGGAGGGTTCCTCCTTGCCGTCTCTCACAACCTCACATGGTCAACGTCGCCCGACGCGGCGACTGGCCTGTTCTCACCGTTCAACGTCAGCATCGACCTCGTCTCACAGCTGGCCCGCGCTGGAGTCATCGTCCCAGGCGTCGTTCAGATCGCCGTCCCCGTGCTCGCATGTGGGTTGGCTGCGTACGTTGCGGCTCGGACCCGCACCCTGCTCGTTCTCGCCACCGGCGTCGGCGCCCTCATGTTGCTGGGCTTCGTCCACCAGTTCTACGACCTGATCATCTTGTTGCTGCCGGTGGCCGCGGGGCTCGATCTGGTGCGCCGCCGGGCCCTGGCCCCACTCACGGGCACAACCTGGCTTGCCGCCTCCCTCCCTACCGTGCATGCAC
>JACDGR010000058.1 GCA_013821525.1 Actinomycetota bacterium | reverse complement strand
CTCTCGACAGCTCATCCGGCGTCAGGTGATTTGCCATTTCGCTCCTTCCGTCGTGCGTTGTCTCAAAAACGACAAAACCCGCCGCGCACGATGCGCTAGCGGGTCAGGGTTCCAGCTCTTGGGTGGGCGCAGGGCCTGGACTTCACAGTCCCCGCCTTGTCGCCACCGAGTCCATAGTCACCCGAGGATAATCGATCCCCGTGACGGATGCGGCAAACCTCCTATCCGGCCTCGAGGAGCACCACCAGACCGTGCGTGGGTGCCGCGTTCGAGCCTTCTGCCGGACTGGCATAGGACCGCCGCTCCTCCTCGTGCACGGGTACGGGGGAGCTGCGTGGAACTTCTCGGAGCTCGTACCCTTCCTGGGCGACCGTCCGCTGATCGTCCCTGATCTGCCCGGTCACGGTGGCTCAGCCCCGCTGCCTGCAGCGTCGATCGGAGCGTTCGCCGACGTTCTTGCCGCGCAGATTCTCGCGACCGGCCTCGCTGAGCCCGTCGATGTCTTCGGCCACTCGATGGGCGGTGTCGTCGCCCTGCGCCTCGCGGAGCGGCGGCCCGAGCTCGTGCGCAGGCTGGTGCTGGCAGCAGCCGCCGGTATCTCAAGCTCGACGCGCCTCGCGGAGCTCACGATCACGGCCATCGGAATCGTCCAGCCCGCCCGGATCGCGGGTCGGCGAGCCGATCGGATCGCCGGCTCGCGGCGCCTACGCCGGCTCCTCTTCGGCGGGTATGAGGTCTCGAATCCGGACAGCCTGACCGAGCGTTCGGTGCATGGGTTGCTGCGCGGTCCCACTATGCATACCGACGCGATCGGGGCGGGCAAGGCGCTTGCAGCCGAGGACCCTCGGCTCGATCTCGACCGCGTGAGGTGCCCCGTGCTCGTGCTCTCAGGCGCCCGCGATCGGCAGGTGCCACTCGCGGACGCCTTCGAGTACGCCCGACGTCTACACGCGCCGCTGCGCTTGATCGCCGACTGCGGGCATCTCCTGATCTCGGAGCGGCCGGAGGTGTGCGCCCGTGCGTGTATCTCGTTCTTGGGTGGGCCGTCACTGGGGAAAGCCGTCCTCGGCTAACCTGTGGAGCGCCTCGGGGTGTGGCGCAGCCTGGTAGCGCGCTCCGTTCGGGTCGGAGAGGTCCGGAGTTCAAATCTCCGCACCCCGACTGAGGTGGAGGGCGGGCCGGCGAGCCCGCCCTCGACATTTCAGTGCGGCGATTCCGCGACGTGGCGGGCGTGCAACGCTGCAGTGCAAGCGTCCTCGACGTAGTCGAGCCCGGCCGCCACGGCGATCGCGCGCGCCTCGTGCGAGACGACGCCGAGCTGCAACCAGAGCGACTTCGCGCCTGCCGCGACCGCCTCGCGTGCATGCGACGCGCAGAACTCCGAGCGGCGGAACACGTCGACCATGTCGACCGGCTCGGTGAGGTCTGCGAGCGTCGCGACGCAAGGGACACCGAGGATCTCCTCGCAACCGGGACGGACGGGGATCACCCGATAGCCGTGCGCCAGCAGGTAGCGCATCACACCGTGACTCTCACGAGCCGGGCTGGGCGATGCTCCCACCATCGCGATCGTCCGCGTCTCGCGCAGGACTCGAAGCGGATCGCTCATCACCTCAGGCTACGCTCGACGCCGTGCTCCGCGCAGTCATCTTCGACGTCGATTTTACGATCGCCCAGCCCGGGCCCGATCTTGGCCCGGATGGCTACCGGCGACTCGGCGCGCGCTACGGGCTCGAGCTCGACCCGGCGCTCTACGAGGAGGCCCGGAAGCAGGCGTTCGCCTCGCTCCGCCGCCACCCGGAGCTCGATCACGACGAGGAGATCTGGTTCCTCTTCACCGAGCGGATCATCACGGGGATGGGCGGCAGTGGGGACACGTACGCGGCTGCAGTCGAGATGACGAACCTCTGGGAGCACGCGCACCACTTCGAGCTGTTCGACGACGTGCTGCCGGCACTCTCGGCGCTGCGCGCGCGGGGGCTGAAGGTCGGCCTGCTCTCGAACACCGCGCGCGATCTGGAGCTGTTCGTCGAGCATCACGGACTAACGGTCGACGCCGTGCTCACCTCGCGTGCGCACGGCAAGTCGAAGCCGCACGAGACGATCTTTCGCCGCATGCTCGAGCTCCTGCAGTTGCCGCCCGGGGCGGTGGCGATGGTCGGCGACACGGTCGAGGACGACATCGAAGGCGCGCAAGCGGTGGGGATGCGGGCGGTGCTCGTCGACCGCGATGGGCGCTACCCGGAAGCGGCCGATCGGATCGAGAGCCTGGCCGCGCTCCCCCATGCACTCGGACTGGACTAAAGTTCAAACCGTGGGCTGGCTCGTCTGGGTGCTCTTTGCGATCGCGTTGGCCGTCGGCGAGGTGCTGACACCAGGGCTGTTCTTCCTCGGCCCGGTCTCGCTCGCCGCGGGCGCGGCTGCGTTCGCGGCGGTGCTCGGCGCAGGCACGATCGGGTCGCTCATCGTCTTCATCGCCTGCTCGATCGCATCGCTCCTGATCCTGCGGCCGATCGCGCGCAGGCATCTGCGGCTGCCGGCGATCTCGCGCACCGGCACCGACTCTCTCGTCGGCCGCAAGGCAGTCGTCACGCAGCGGGTCGATGTCCACGGCGGCCGCGTGAAGATCGGCGGCGAAGAGTGGAGCGCACGTGCCTACCTCGACGACCAGGTGCTCTCCGAGGGGCAGACTGTCGACATCGTCCAGATCGCAGGTGCGACCGCCCTGGTCGCTGAATAGGAGGTTCTGAGTGGCCGTCCTGATCGTGCTCGCCGTAATCGCACTCTTCGTGCTGTTCCTGCTCGCGAAGACCGTGCGCGTGATCCCCCAGGCGCGCGCCGGCGTCGTCGAGCGCCTCGGGCGCTACTCGCGCACGCTGACGCCTGGGCTGACGATCGTGATCCCGTTCATCGACCGCGTGCGTCCGCTGCTCGATCTGCGTGAGCAAGCAGTGTCGTTCGAGCCGCAGCCCGTGATCACCGAAGACAACCTTGTCGTCAGCATCGACACGGTCATCTACTTCCAGATCACCGATCCGAAGTCCGCGACGTACGAGATCGCGAACCCCGTCAACGCGATCGACCTGCTCACGGTGACGACGTTGCGCAACGTGATCGGCGGCATGACGCTCGAGCAGACGCTGACCTCGCGTGAGACGATCAACGACCAGCTGCGCGGCATCCTGGACGAGGCGACCGGGAAGTGGGGGATCCGCGTTCACCGCGTCGAGCTGAAGTCGGTCGATCCGCCCCCGTCGATCAAGGACACGATGGAGAAGCAGATGCGCGCCGATCGTGAGAAGCGCGCGGCGATCCTCCAGGCCGAGGGGATCAAGCAGTCGCAGATCCTCACCGCGGAGGGTGAGAAGCAGTCGGCGATCCTCAAGGCCGAGGGCCAGAAGCAGGCGGCGATCCTCGCGGCCCAAGGGCAGTCGGAGGCGATCACCACCGTCTTCAAGGCGATCCACGACGGCGATCCCGATCCGAAGCTGCTCGCCTACCAGTACCTGCAGGTGCTGCCGCAGATCGCCCAGGGCGACGCGAACAAGGTGTGGGTGATTCCGAGCGAGCTCACGCAGGCACTCGGGAACATCGGTGGCCGGATGCTCGGGCCGGCCGATGGCCAGGCAGTCAGCGGTCAGGAGAGCGCGGGAGAGCTGACGAAGTAGGGATAGAGGTTTCCGGCGGGGCTGCCGAAGAGAGGTGAGCCCCCGTGACCCGGAAACGCCTTCTCAACGTTGCGTTCGTGCTCGTCGCCCTCGTGGTCGGCGGGCTCGTCGCGCGCCACTTCGCGCATACGGGCTGGCCGCTGCACAAGGCGAACTTCTGGCTCGTGGGCCTCGCTGCTGTGATCTTCCTGGCGGCCTACGGCGCGAAGGCGTGGGGCTGGCAGAGGCTCTTCCAGCGCGACGAACGGCCAGCCGTGCTGACACTCGCTGCTGCTGGCGGCGCCGCGTCGGTCGGAGGCATCGCGCTCCCGGGCCGCTGTGACGAGGTGATCCGCTTTGCCGTGGTTCGCCGCTGCCGGCGGCGGACGGCAAGCTTCGGTGCCGTCGCGCTCTCGATCTTTCTGCTCGGGCTGCTCGACAGTGCGGCCCTGACGCCGCTCGCGTCGGTCGCACTCGCCGTCACCCATCTCGGCGGCCTGATGCAGGCCGGGTTGATCGTCGTCGCTGTCGCGGGCGTCGCCGCAGCGGCGGTTGTCGTGACGCTGCCCCGGCTTGCCGCGCTTCGTTTCGTCTCCCGCTTTCGCATCGCCGGCTGGATGCGCGACAACGCGACGCCGCCTCGCGAGGCCGCCTGGGCCTGGGTCGCGGTTGCGACATCGTGGGTACTCCGCTCGCTTGCGACCTTCGTGCTGCTCGCGGCACTCGGGCTCGGCACGGACTTCGCCCTCGCACTCGCGTTCGTGTGCGCCTCTGCCGCCTCGGCAGTCCTGCCGGTCGCACCGGCCGGAGCGGCGATGCAGGCCGGCGCGGGCGCTGCCATCCTTGCTGCCTCAGGTGTGCGGACCGAACAGGCCGTCGCCTTCGGGATCGCGGCTCAGGCACTCGTGATCGCCGCCGGTGCGACGTTCGTGCTCGCGCTCGCGGCGTGGCACGCGCAGGGCCGCTTCGCGCCGCAGGCCTTCCGTAGATAACGATGTCGCCCGCTCAGCAGGTTGTGGTCGCCTGGCAGGTGCGGAGGACGCGCACCGTCGGGGTCGTGCCGTCGCGGCCGATCCGGATGCGCACCGAGGCAGCGTCGTTCTCGTAGCGGAACTCGCGGAGCATCATCGTCGAGTTCACGCGGTGTACGAGCACGTAGACCCCGGGCGGGATTCCGGTGATGTCGATGTTCTGCCCGTGGAAGAACGCGGGGTAGCGGTCGGTGTACCCGGGCGAGGTGCCCATCGTCACGTGCAGCGCCTCAGGATGGAACTGGTCGCAGTCGCCGAGAAAGACGGGATGTCTTCCCGGATAGCTCCCGGGCGCTGCACCCCAGTGGTCGGCGAGGCAGAAGCCGCTCTTGCGGTCGCGCACGAGTGTCTGGCCCGCGAGCGTGTGGAGCTCGAAGGAGTCGAAGCGCATCAGGTGCCAGTGGTGGTGCGGCGGCGAGTTCGTGTAGCGGAACTGCGCGATGCCCTTGTAGACGCGGGTAGCGCCGTTTGCGAGCCGGACGCGTTGCGTGCCTGTCATCCGCGGCTGGCCGGGCGAGCGCTCGCCGACGAGCACAGAGCTTCCGGGGCCGAGGTTGTCGACGAGTGAGGTCATGCCGAGGAGCCACCGGCTGCCGTTCCGTTGAATCACGAGGCCGGTCGGTGCGCGCTGGTCGAAGTCCGGCAGGATCTCGCGCGCCCGTCGCGCCGGTGGCCACGCGGGCTGGAGGCCGCGGCGGTAGGGCTTCCCAGCGATGTAGATTATCCCGTCGCGTACCCAGGCGAGACGTCCGTCGGCCGACCAGTCCGGATCGTCCCCCTGCGCAACGACGCGTCCCGCGACGACGATCTGGTCGTCCTGCACCACCGCGAGGCGACCGTCGGGTGCGTACGCGGGCTCGACTCCGGCACCCGCATCCTTCTGCGCAGCGCCGTACCACCAGAGTGCGGTGTACGTCTCGCCGTCGCGATCGAAGGCGACCCGCGCTCCGTCGGGTGCCCAGTCCGGGTGCGCACCGCGCGCGAGCTTGCGTTCGTCCAGCCCGTCGGCGCGCACCGTCCAGACCCAACCGTCGCGGACGAAGGCAAGCCGACGTCCGTTCGGCCCCCACGCCGGTTGATCGGCCGCGCGAACGAGCAGTGAGCGGTGCGTGCCGTCGGCGTCTCCGACCCACACGTCACCGCGGGTGACGTAGGCGATCCGCTCGGCATTCGGGCTCCACGCGGGCGCGTAGCCGACGGGTACCGTGTGGTGGGAGCCGACGTGGATGCCGAAGAGCGCGAAAGCGAGCGCGACGACCGTCATGCGAGCTCGCTTGCTGCCTCTGCGAGCGAGAGCACCGGGCCGACGCAGGTGTCTTCGTGCTCGAGCAGGTCGAGCCAGGCGCGGAGCGTTCGCGTGCGAAAGAGCTCCGCGAGCTCCGGCAGGTCGTCTGCGAACGCGCGGTCGGTCAAGTCCGGCCGATCGAGCAGCGTGCAGAGTCGCTGCCAGAACTTCGGCTCGAGCGCGGCCACGGTCAGGTAGCGGCCGTCCGCCGTCTCGTAGATGCGGTAACACGCGACGCCACCGGTCAGGAGCTTCGGCACCGGGTCACCGGAGAGTCGGTGCGCCGCAAGTTGGTGAGAGCCGTGCGTCATCGAGACGACGATTGTGCCCGCGACACCGGTGCGCTCTCGTGCGAGGAGGGCGGCGAGGATCTCGATCGCAGCGCGCTGTCCGCCGGCGGCCAGGTCGGCGATCTGAACCGGCGGTACTGCGGGCGCCGTGTCCGCGAGCACTCCGGCGTACCCGAGGTAGTTCAGGTCGTGCCCGGCCTGCGCGGCGTGCGGGCCGTCGGTTCCGAAGCCGGTGATCGAGCAGAGGATCGTCGTCACCGGGAGTTGCACGCCTAAACGGGCCCAGACGCCGGGTCGGAAGCCTTCGATCACGATGTCGGCCTCGAGCAGCGCCGCGGGCGGCGGCCCGGTGCGAGCGTCCCAGGTGAGGACGCGCTTGCCGTCGTTCAGCGCTCGATACCAGCCGGGCGCAGCGGCGGCGGTGGGGTCGCCTTCCGGCGGCTCGATCTTCACCACCTCGGCGCCGAGGCGCTGGAGCTCGCGGCTCGCGTACGGCCCGGGTAGATGCCTGGTCAGGTCGGCGACGCGGATACCGGCGAGTGGTTGCACGAGTAGCCGATTATGCTGCGGCATGTCGGTGGAGCGGAAGACCGATCGGCGAGAGGAGTTGCTGGAGGCCGCGGTGCGCGTGTTCGCCGCCAAGGGCTTCCACGGGTCGCGCGTGGGCGACATCGCCGGTGAGGCGGGCGTTGCGCACGGACTGCTCTACCATTACTTCCGCTCGAAGGAGGACGTGCTCGAGACAATCTTCCGCGAGACGTGGTCGGCGCTCGTCTCGGACACGGTGCGGATCGAACACGCGGGCGTGCCGCTGCGCGAGCAGCTACGGCGGTTTGCGCGGATCTATCTCGGCTCGTGGCTGATGACGCCCGACCTCGTGCGCGTGCTCGTGCGCGAGGTGGCGCGGAGTCCCGAGGTCGGAGACCGCGTCGATGAGATTCGTGACCTCTTCAATGCGCTGCAGCGGATCATCGAGGCGGCGCAGGCGCGCGGCGAGACACGCTCTGACGTTGACCCGGCAGTTGCAGCGTGGATCGTCTACGGCGCGCTCGAGGAGATCCTCACCGGGTGGGTGCTCGGCCAGCTGCCGAGCGAGGAGGAGGACGTGGAGCGCGCAGTGGCGACGGTCGTCGAGGTTGCACATCGAGGACTCGCCGCGTGACGCAGGTGTTCAACCTGCTCGACGAGCAGCTCGAGGCAGCGCGCCACTCGCGCGACGGTCATCGCGTGTCTGAGCGCTCGTTCGGTACCGAGCTTGGCGCACTACATGCCTCGCTCGCGCTCTACGAGCTCCCGCCGGGTCAGGCCGCGGCCGCCTACCACTACGAGCTGACGCGGGAGGAGTGGCTGTTCGTCGTCTCCGGTGAGCTGACGCTCCGCACGCCCGCAGGCGAACGCGTGCTGCAGCCAGGTTCGATCGTCTGCTTCCGTCCGGGGGCGGAGGGCGCACACGCCGTACGCAATGACAGCCATGAGCCGGTGCGGTACGCGATGACCTCGACGAAAGAGGAGTCGCGTTCGATCGTCTATCCGGACAGCGGCAAGATCGCTGTCGTCGGCCCGGGCTTCAAGCGGATAATGAAGCTCGGCGAGGATCTCGACTACTGGGACGGCGAGCGGTGAGCGAGGTCAACCTGTTCGAGGTCGAAGTCACGGACGACGCCGACGATCCGGACGGCTATCGCACGAGCTACGCGCGGGTCGGCGCGCTGATCGGCGCCGAGGCGCTCGGCCTGTCCGTCTACGTGATCCGTCCGGGGCAGAGCATCTGCCCGTATCACTACGAGATCGGTTTCGAGGAATGGCTCGTCGTGCTGCGCGGCGAGCCGACGCTGCGCACGCCCGACGGAGAGCAGCGGTTGCGGGCGTGGGACGCGGTGTTCTTCCCCGACGGCGAAGCGGGGGCGCACAAGGTCACGAACGCGACGGACGAGGATGTCCGCGTCGCGATCCTCTCGAACAAGGGCGACCCCGGCGCCGCCGTCTATCCCGATTCGGACAAGGTGGGGATCTGGCCGCCGAACAAGCTCTTCAAGCTCGGCGACGCCGTCGACTACTGGGAAGGCGAGCTCTAACCGCCAAAACAGACATGTCCCGGGGTCTGTCCCCACGACATGTCCGTTTGCGTCCCGTCTCGTAGCGTCATGTCCAGGGGCCTGTCCCCGGGACATGGTCTTTACCGCCGCGGCTCGAGGTGTCATGTCCAGGGGCCTATCCCCGGGACATGGTCTTTACCGCCGCGGCTCGAGGTGTCATGTCCCGGGGTCTGTCCCCGGGACATGTCATCTTCGGACCCCGGCGATTTGTCCAATTGTCGTGGGAGCTCTTGCGTCGCAGGCTCGCTGCATGGCTCGCGTTCCGCGCATCGAGGCTCTGCCGCCCGACGGGATCTACCACGTGACGACGCGCGGAGTTGCCCGGCAGCCGATCGTTGTCGACGAGTTCGATTGCCGGCGATTCGTCGCCCTGCTGCACGGCGCGCAGCGTCAGCATGACTGGCAGCTCCTCGCGTACTGCTTGCTTCCCAACCACTT
Source organism: Actinomycetota bacterium (assembly GCA_013821525.1). Taxonomy (GTDB): domain Bacteria; phylum Actinomycetota; class Thermoleophilia; order Gaiellales; family Gaiellaceae; genus PALSA-600. The sequence continues at coordinate 3,805 of JACDGR010000058.1, read as the reverse complement.
TCATCTGGTGGTGCTGTCGACGCTCGAGCGGCTGTCGGACGGGATGCACTCCCTCAACTTCCGCTTCGCCCAGCGCTTCAACGAGCGGCACGATCGTGTCGGTCACCTCTTCCAGGGGCGCTTTGGCGCCCGCGTGGTCGAAGGGGACGAGCACTTCGCGAACGTTGCCGAGTACGTCCTCGACAACGCAGTGGGCGCCGGCCTCTGCGCTACGCGCGAGGAGTGGCCCTGGCTGGGAGGAGAGCTCGTCGCCGATCTACGCTGAGGCGTGCACCGGCGAGAGCGCCGGCGCCCACGAGCAGAGCGGCGACGACTCGCCGCCGCGGCCGTTCAGACGGCGATAGCCGAGTGCGTGCTCTGCCTGCATCATCTTGTGGATCTGCGTCGTGCCCTCGTAGATGATCGGCGCGCGCGCGTTTCGGAAGTACCGCTCGATCCCGTACTCGCCCGAGTAGCCGTACGACCCGAAGACCTGGATCGCGAGATGCGCCGCCTCGAACGCAGACTCCGTCGCGTGCCACTTGGCGAGTGACGTCTCCCGCGTGTTGCGCTTGCCCTGATCCTTCATCCACGCGGCCTGCATGACGAGCAGCTTCGAGGTCTCGTAGCCGAGCACCATCTTCGCGATCATGTCCTGGACGAACTGGTACTTGCCGATCGGCTGCCCGAACGTCTCGCGCTCGCGCGCGTACTCGACCGAGCGCTCGAGGCACGCTCGAACGACGCCCACACCGCCGGCAGCGACCGTGAAGCGCCCCTGGTCGAGCGAGTGCATCGCAACCTCGAAGCCTTGCCCCTCTTCACCGATCAGGTTCTCGGCCGGCACCTCGACGTTCTCGAAGAAGAGCTCGCCCGTCGACCCGGCCCAGATGCCGAGCTTGTTCTCGGTGTCGCGCGTCGTGAATCCCTTCATGCCCTTCTCGAGGACGAACGCGCTGATCCCTTTGTGGCCCGCAGCTGGATCGGTCTTCGCGAAGACGAGGGCATGATCGGCGACCGACGCGTAGGAGATCCAGTTCTTCTGGCCGTTCAGGATGTAGACCCCGTCCTCGCGCCGCGCGGTCGAACGCATCGCCGCGACATCGGACCCCGCGTCCGGCTCCGTCAGGCCGAAGCAGGCGAGCTTCTCGCCCTTCGCCTGCGGGGTCAGCCAGCGCTGCTTCTGCTCCTCCGTGCCGTACTTGAGGAGCGAGAGCGAGTTGAGCCCGACGTGCACGGAGATCAGCGTCCGGAACGCCGCCTCCCCGCGCTCGATCTCCTCACAGGCGAGCGCCTCCGAGACGTAATCCAGGCCCGCGCCGCCGTACTCCTCGGGCACGACGACACCCAGGATCCCGAGCTCGGCCATGCCCTCGATCAGCTCCAGGTCCAGCTTGTGATCGATGTCGTTCTGCACGGCGACCGGCAGGACCTTCTCGTCCACGAACTGGCGAACGGTGTCCTGAATCAGCCGTTGCTCGTCGGTCAGGTCGAAATCCACGCCGCTGAGCCTAGCTGGCCAAAGGGATCCGGTCGACCACATCCCGCGGCATCCTCGGCACGCCGTTCGGGGCCTCGCCCAACCGCCGTGGATCTCTCGCCCAGTCGCTCGCCGACCTCGATACCGCGCTGCGTGAGCTCGGATCGCGTCTGATCGTCCGCCGCGGTGACCCGGTCGCGGCGATCGCCGAGTTCGAGCCGGACATCGTCTACACGAGCGAGGATGCGAGTGGCTACGCGCAAAGCCGGCAGCGGCGGCTCGGCGAGCGCTACACGGTGCGCACAGAACCGACGACGACGGTCCTCGGCTTCGACGACCTCAAGACCCACCGCGTCTTCACCCCCTACTACCGCCCGTGGACTGCCGTGCCGCTGCGCGCGCTCGAGGCGCCCTCAACACTTGGCGACCCGGGTGTCGCGAGCGAGCCGCTGCCCGTGGCGCCCGACGGGCGCTCGCCGCAGGCCGCGCCCGGCGGGGAGAGCGCCGGTCGGGCGCGATTCGAATGGTGGCTCACGGAAGGGCTCGCGGCCTACGGCCGCGCGCGCGGTGGCGACGATCTCGCCGCCGGTCACACCTCGCGCCTCAGCCCCTACCTGCACTTCGGTTGTGTCTCGCCTCTCGAGTACGTGACCCGGTCACGCGCCGCCCCGGGCGGCGAGCCCTGGATCCGCGAAGTGTGCTGGCGCGACTTCTACGCACAGCTCCTCTACGCATTCCCTCGTACCTCACGCGCCGATCTCTACGAGCGCGCCTACCCGCGCGGAGACGCAGGTCACGCCTTCGACGCCTGGTGCGCCGGCCACACCGGCTACCCACTTGTTGACGCGGGAATGCGCCAACTCGCTGCCGAAGGCTGGATGCACAACCGCGCGCGGCTGGTCGTCGCGTCGTTTCTCGTCAAGGATCTCGGCGTCGACTGGCGCCACGGGGCGGACTATTTCGAGCGGATGCTGATCGACGGCGACGTCGCGTCGAACCGTGGCAACTGGCAGTGGGTTGCCGGGTCGGGCGTCGACCACGCCCAGGGCGGGCGCATGTTCAACCCGACCCACAAGCGAAGCGACGTGATCCGCGGGGCGACTACGTCCGCCGCCACGTGCCGGAGCTTGCGCGCCTCGACGGGAAGCAGATCCACGAGCCGTGGAAGCTCGGAGGTGTCGATGGGTACCCGCTCCGATCGTCGACCACGCGGACGTCGCCTCCCGTCGCCGGCGCGGAGAGCAACCCAGCCTGTTCTAGATCCTGGCTGCCAAAGGTGCGCCCCGTCACCCATTCGGAGGACGTGGTTCACCCGCAGCGGTGAGGCGTCCGCCTGCACCCGATGTCGATAGTGGAAAGGTGCGCGTCACCTTGCTGCGAGCGTATCTCTGCGTCGGTCTGATCCTGATCGGCGTCTACCCGCTCGTGGGCGGATCTGAGCGGATCTACGAGTCTCTCGGGCTCGCTGCCGCAGCGGCCATCGTCTATGGAACGCTGACCCATCGCCCGCCGGCGCGCGCAGGCTGGCTCACGCTTGCGGCCTCGCAGGCAGCGCTCGGCGTCGGCGACCTGGTGTATTTCAATGCCTACGGCGACTCGCCGCCGTACCCCTCGCTTGCCGACGCGTTCTACCTGGGCGGGATCGTGCTCTTCGGAGTCGCACTGATCATGATCGTCGGCAGGTCTGAGTACGGACGCGACCTGCTCTCCTACGTCGACGCGGTGGTGATCGCCTTTGCGCTCGGTCTGCTCGTCTGGGCCGGATTCTTCTCGGGAGCAATCGGCAGCGGTGCAAACCTCGCTCGAGTCGTGTCCGTCAGCTATCCCCTGCTGGAGGTCGTCCTGCTCGCCGCGCTCCTGCGCGCTTTCTTCGTTCGCGGGAAGCGAACCCGGTCCTATTACGCACTCGCCGCGTCGGTGTGTTTATTGATCCTCTCGGACACCTGGTACGTCGTTCCGGCGCTCACCGGCCACTACGTCGCGGGGAGCTGGCACGACCTGGGCTGGCTCGGCTCCTACGTCCTCGCGGGGGCGGCCGGGCTGCATCCGTCGATGAGGATCTTCGTCGTCCCGCGCGCTGGGGTGTTGCACATCCGACGGGTGATCCTGCTCGGCCTTTCGGTCGTTGGGATCGCCGTCGCAGCCATGGTCGAGCAGGCCGTTGTCGGTGAAGTGGACATCTTCGTGATGGCCGGTGCGGCCGCTGTGGCCGGACTGTTCGTCGTGGCCCGGGTCGTCGGGCTGATCCGCGTGCTCGAGCGGGCGACCGCCGCAGCGCTGGAATCCGAGCGGCGGTTTCGCATGGTCTTCGAGCGCGCTCCGATCGGAATCTCCATGGGCAGGCAG
>JACDGR010000458.1 GCA_013821525.1 Actinomycetota bacterium | reverse complement strand
GAGCACCGCCGTGATCGCCATCGCGAGGTGGTATCCGGAGAGATCGAGCTTGTTGTTCCCACCCGCGACGGCCGCGCCGACGACCGCGATCCCGAGCAGCCCCGCGACGCGCGCGACCGCGTTGTTGACCCCGCTCGCGATCCCTGAGTCGCTCTCGTCGGCATCGGCCAGCACCGTTGCCGTCAGCGGCGCCACGATCATCGAGAGGCCGACCGAGAAGAGCAGGAGCGGGGGGAGGAGCTCCCACCAGTACGAGAATCCCGGCTTGAGACGGATCAATCCGAGCAGCGCCACGGCCGCGAGCAGCGGTCCCGTGCCCATGAAGACCCGTGGGCCGAGGCGCATCGAGAGCCGCCCGACGCGAGGTGAGAGCACGAACATGACGATCGTGATCGGCAGCAGTGCGAGGCCGCTCTTCAGCGCCGAGTAGCCGGCGAGTTGCTGCACGAAGAGCACGAGGAAGAAGGTGAGCGTCGAGAGCCCTGCGTAGACGGTCAAGGTCTCGAGGTTCGCGAACGAGAAGTTCCTGCGGCCGAAGAGCCGAAGCGGCAGCATCGGATGGTCGGCGCGCGACTCCCACCAGACGAACGCCGCGAAGAGAACGATTCCCCCGATCAGCGCGGCGAGGATCAGTGGGTCACCCCAGCCGCGACGTGGCTCCTCGATCAGGGCGAAGACCGGCCCCGCGAGCCCGAGGGCGCAGAGAACCGCTCCGGCGAAGTCGACCTTCGGCCGCACGCCGGTCGGCTCGCGCTTCGGCACGGCGTAGGCGACCAGTAGCGCCGTGACGATCGCGAAGGGGACGTTGACGAAGAAGACCCAGCGCCAGGAGGCGTTGGTGACGAGCCAGCCACCGACGAGCGGCCCGATCACGAATGCGACACCGGTCCACGCCGTCCACGATCCGATTGCAGCGCCGCGTTCCTCGCCCTTGAACGTCATCGCGATCACCGCCAGGCCCGCCGGCGTGAGCAGGGCGCCGGTCACGCCTTGCAGGCCGCGCGCGAGGATCAGCGTCGTGCCGTCGGGGGCGACGCCGCAGATGACCGAGGTGACGCCGAACGCCACGATTCCGAGGAGAAAGAGGCGCCGGGCGCCAAACAGGTCTCCGAGCGAGCCGCCGACGAGGAGCAGGGAGCCGAGGGTCAGCAGGTACGCGTCGACCACCCATTGCTGGAGCGCGAGTCCGCCGCCGAGGTCGCGTTGGATCGCCGGCAGCGCGACGTTGACGACCGTCGAGTCGACGAAGACGATCACCGAGCCGAGGATGCAGGCGATCAGGACGAGCCGGTTGCGCAGTTCGCTCGACAGGCGCTCGATCTTTGCAGACAGAGGGTGGGCGGCAGAGTCCCAAACCGGCCGTGGCGGGCACCTGGCGGATCAGGGATGTGTTTCTTCGGTGGGTGTGCGGTCCCGCGGCGACCGTCGCCGTGTCCAGGTCGCCGCGCCGGCGAGCGCGAACAGTGCCGGTGCGAGCGCAGGGCGGAGGAGGAGAAGCGGCATCCGCTCGTCGTAACGCAGAATCCGTGCACCCGCGACCCGACTTCAAAGCTTCTTTACGCGGTCGAGGAGGTGCGCAGTCCGGCGTCGCCGGCGCGCTCCCCGAGCGCGTGGAACGGCTCGGGGGCTCGGCGCCCCTCGACGCAGTCGGCCACGTACTCCGCGAGCGCGGGGCCGTGCTTGAAGCCGTGACCCGAACCACCGCCGAGGAGCCACCAGGACGAGCGCTCCGGATGAGGCGCGACCACGAAGTGGGTATCGACAGTCAGGTCGTACTGACAGACGCGCGAGCCGGTGATCGGAGCGTCGGCGAGCGCAGGGAAGCGGCGGGTGGCGTAGGCTCGGGCAACCCGCTCGAGCTCAGGTGAAGGCAAGCGATCGAGCGCATCGGGGTCGACCTCGACCCCGTCGACATCGGGAGCGATCTTCGCGCCGAGCCCTCCGATCTCACCGTGACCGTAGAACGGGGCGTCGTATTCGCAGAACCCGGGCGTGCCCGCCCAGGATGCGTCGGTGCCGAAGAAGAAGACGTCGCGGCGTGAGATGCGCAGGGCGATCTCGTGCGGGAAGACCTTCGGCAGCCACGAGCCGCAGGCCCAGATGACCACGTCGGTGCGCGGGTCGTCCGCCGGCCCGACGTGGCAGTTTTCGAGGCGAACCCCGGCGCGCGCACCGTCCTCGACGAGCAATTGGGTTGCGCGTCGCGCATGCAGCACTCCGGCCTCAGGCTCGAACAGCACCGCGTGCAGGTCGTCGACCGCGAGGGACGGGTAGAGGTCGCGGGCAGCGTCGGGTGAGAGCCATTCGACCGGCACCCCGAGACGTTCCAGCGTCTCGCGACTCTGCGCCTCGAACCCGTCGGCACGAGTCGCGAACCACGCGACGCCGATCGGCTCCCAGATGCGCGTTCCGGTCTCTTCCTGGAGCTCGAGCCAGAGGGTGCGCGCCCGCCGAGACAGTGTCGCGTACCACTCGACCGTCCCGTGTGCGGCGCGTGAGAGGCGCGTATCGCCGCCGGAGCCCGACCGCACGGTGCCGGGCGTGTACTGCTCGACGAGCGTGACGTCCCAGCCGCGTAGCGCAAGCTCGCGCGCCGTCGCCGCCCCGAACACTCCT
>JACDGR010000457.1 GCA_013821525.1 Actinomycetota bacterium | reverse complement strand
GTCCAAGGAAGAGGTCGTCGAAGCGCTGCGGGGCGTCGAGGATCCCGAGCTCGGGATGGACATCGTCGAGCTCGGTCTGTTCTATGACGCGGAGCTCCAGGGCGACGACGTCAAGGTCACCTATTCGCTGACGTCGATGGGCTGCCCGGCCGGGCAGATGATCCAGGACGACATCGAGCGCGTCGTGCGTGAGATTCCCGGTGTCGGCGAGGTCAAGAGCGAGCTGACCTTCGAACCGCCGTGGACGCCCGACCGCATGTCCGACGACGCGAAGTTCATTCTCGGCTTCGGCTGAGAGGCGAGCTCTGGTCAAGCGGGGCGCACGGTGATGTGGAATGACACGTTCCCGTTGTCGCACGATGCGCGCAACGCGACGATCCCCTCCGTCTTGCCGTCCTTCGACTGGTACGAGACCTCGGAATCGGCCCGGTCCTGCTCGAGCTCCGCGAAGAGCACCTTGTACTGGGCCTCCTTCAGCCGGTCCTTGAATTCGGTGTAAAGGCCTGCGATCGACTCGTCCGACCAGCCGTCGACCACGTGGGTCGGGCCCTTGTCCTCGATGTTCGTGTACGTGAGACCGTCGAGCTCGGGGAAGCCCGCCGGCAAGCCGGGGCTCTTCGAGGTCGCGTCGCCCATGCACGTCACGGTGCCCTCGCCGGACGAGCTCGATTCCGCCTGCTTCTCGGCCGCGCTCTTGCCGCAGCCGGCGAGGAGCGCCAGCAGCAAAGCGAGCAACAGCACCTATCCGACCCGCCGCATCGATTCCTCCCTCATCGAATGGTCAGGGCGTCGTATACACGAACATCAGGAGCAGTTCTCCTGCATCTGTGCGGCCGCCGGAGCACATTCGTTGCCCGATTGGACGACAGATCGCCGCGCGCGCTGGAGCCCGCGATATCACGGCGAGTCGCCGCAGCCACAGACGCTCGCGGCGACGGTGATATCGCCGCCGCACGGGCTCATCTGCGGCCGGCAGGGTCGGCGGCACGCGTCACAAGGCCCGTCTCCGGCGCCGAGAGATTTTACGTTCGCGGTCGCGTATACCTCCAGGCTCGTCGTCGGAGACAATCGACCCGTGAGCCTCCGGCGGGTATTCGGCGATGAGACGTGGCGGCTCGCGCGCAGCGGCGACGCGCCCGCGTTGCACCTAGCTGCTGATCTCCTGCGCGACGGCGATCCGAACGCTCACGGGTACGACGGCCATCGGGCGCGCGCCTTCGCGCTCGCGCTCGAAGGCGATCTGGACGGAGGGCTTGCCGAGCTTCGCGCTGGCCGGACGGACGACTGGCCGTTTCCCGCAGCGCTCGCCGCCGACAGGACGCGGGTCCGCTATCTCGCCGGCGACCTCGAGCGTGCCTTGGAGGAGTTGCGGCCTGCCGTGCGCGGCGTTCGCCGGCTGGATCCGGAGATCTCCGACCTGGTCTCGGCGCTCGTCGTGCGCGCGCCGCAGCTCCGCCTCAGGGCAGTGCGGCTCGTCCTGGAAGGGGGAACAGCCTGGCAGCGTATGCGCAATGCCGCGACGACGCTTGCGGCGCGCTGAAACGATGGGCGTTACGGGATCGAGAGGACGATCTTGCCCAGTTGCTCGCCCGCCTCGAGCCGCTCGTGAGCGGCCCGTGCGTCGGCGAGCGGGTATACCCGGTCGACCGTCGGCCGGGCCTTACCGGCGGCGATCAGGTCGTAGGCGCCCTGGAAGTCGGCGGGTGTCCCCATCGTCGAGCCGAGGATCGAGAGCTGCTTCCACCAGACACGGTGCAGCGCCGCGGGTGGGTTCGGACCGGTCGTCGCGCCGCACACCACCACGCGGCCTTCGGCGCGCGCCGCATCGAGCGTCCGCTTCCAGGTCGCCTCGCCCACGTCGTCCACGACGACGTGCGCTCCGCCGCCAGTCAGTTCCTTGACGCGCGCGACGACGTCGTCGCGCGCATGATTGAGCCCCGCATCCGCGCCGAGCTGGAGCGCGCGCTCGAGCTTCGCGTCGCTCGAAGAGGTGACAACGACCTGGGCGCCGAGAGCCTTCGCGATCGACAGGGCCGCGCTTGCGACGCCGCCGCCGATCCCCCAGATCAGGACCCACTCACCCGCTTGGAGGCGCGCGCGCGTGACGAGCATGCGATACGCCGTCTCGAAGACGAGCGGGAAGGCCGCCGCCTCCTCGAACGACAGGTCGCCGGGAATCGGGTGCACGAAGTCCCGGGGCATCACGATCAGTTCTGCGTGCGTTCCATCCCTCGTTTCACCGACAATGTGCATCTTGCCGCCGCTCACGATCCCTGGGTTGATCACGACGCGCTCCTCAGTACCCGCGATCACGCCCGCGCCGTCGGCTCCGAGAATCCGCGGCTTCGGCACGGAAGGCATGCCCTTGCGGATCCAGACATCGAGATGGTTGAGCGACGCGGCGCGCAGCTCGATCAGCACCTCGTCGTTCGACGGCACCGGATCGGGGGCGTCCTCGTAGCGCAGAACGTCAGGCCCGCCGTCTTCGTGAATGAGAATCGCCTTCATGGGGGCACAATCCTCGCATGAACACGGACGACCTCATCCGGTTGGGCGAAGAGCTCGGGCTCGACGCCGTCGGTGTCGCGCGGGCGGAGGCGTACTCGACCACCGAGGCCCAGATC
>JACDGR010000057.1 GCA_013821525.1 Actinomycetota bacterium | reverse complement strand
AATCCGCCCGTTTGCCTGGCTCCAGCGAGCCGATGTCGTCGCGGCGGAGCACGGAAGCGCCGCCGCGCGTACCGAGGCGAAGCGCGTCCCGGGCAGTCAAGGACGCAGCGCCGCCGCGGCCGCGGGCGACCAGCAGCGCCTGCTTCACCTCGGTGAAGAGATCGCTGCGCTCGTTGGACGCCGTTCCATCCACGCCGAGTCCGACGCGGACACCGGCGTCGAGGAGCGCGCGCACCGGAGCGACACCGGCCCCGAGGCGCAGGTTCGACGTCGGGCAATGTGCGACGCCGACGCCCTCGGAACCGAAGGTGTGCACGTCGCCGTCCGAGAGATGCACGCAGTGCGCGCACCACACATCCTCGGCGAGCCACCCGACGCGCTCGAGGTACTCGACCGGCGTGCACCCGAAGAGCTCGCGGCAGTACCGATCCTCCTCGACGGTTTCGGCCAGATGGGTATGCAGCTGCAGCCCGAGCTTGCGCGCCAGCGCGGCGGACTCCTCCATCAGCCGCGAGGTGACCGAGAAGGGCGAGCATGGCGCTACTGCGAGGCCGACGCGGTCGGCGTCGGCGAGGCCGGCCAGGCGCTCCGTGTCCGCGAGGATGTCGTCGATCGACTCGACGAGATTGTCAGGCGGTAGCCCGCCGTCAGACACGCCGAGATCCATCGAGCCGCGGGCGGCGACGATCCGGACCCCGAGCTCCTGGGCGGCGCGCACCTCCGCCTCGACGAGGCCGGTGACGCCACGCGGGAAGACGTAGTGGTGGTCGAAGACAGTCGAGCAACCCGAGAGCGCGAGCTCTGCGAGCCCAACCCGTGCGGCGGCGTAAAGCATCTGGTCGTCGATGCGCGCCCACGTCGGATAGAGCGTCTGCAGCCACGTGAAGAGGTCGGCCTGCTGCGCGCGTGCGCGCGTGAGGGTCTGGTAGAGGTGATGGTGGGTGTTGACGAGCCCCGGCGTGACGACGGCGCAGCCCAGATCCTCCCCGGGCTCCGGCGCAGCGCCGGCGCCGAGCGCCGTGATCGTCCCGTCCTCGACGGTCAGCCAGCCCTGCTCGTGCTCCGTCTCGGCGTCGTCCATCGTGACGATCCAGGCGTTCGCGTAGGTGGTCATCACGCCTCCAGGGGGACGAGCTCGAAGCGGTCGACGTCGACGAGGCCGCGGTCGGTCAGCTTCAGCGACGGGATCACCGACAGTGCGAGGAACGCGAGGTGCTGGAATGGCGAGTCGAGCTCGCAGCCGAGCGTCCGCGCAGCATCGATCACCGCGCGCGAGGCGATGAGCACCTCCTCGAGCGGAGCGTCGGAGAGCAGCCCTGCGACCGGCAATGGAAGCTCGGCGAGCACTTCGGCCCCGTCGACGACGACGATGCCGCCGCCCCGATTGGCCAGCCGCCGCACGGCGGCTGCCATCGACGCGTCATTCATCCCGACGACGACGATGTTGTGCGCGTCGTGCGCGACCGACGACGCGAGCGCACCCCGCTTCAGTCCGAAGCCACGCACGAAACCGAGGCCGACGCGACCCGTGCCGAGGTGCCGCTCGACGACGGCGATCTTCGCGAGGTCGCGCGCCACAGCGGCGAGCGCTTCGCCCGCCCGGTGGCCCGGCGTGTCGACGAGTGAGTCCGTGAGGATCTGGCCGGGGACGATGCCGATCACGCGCGCGTCCCCGCCGCCCCACGGCACACGGAACATCTCCGGGCCGAAGGCGCCGATGCGCACCGTGTGGCGCATCCAGTCGGGCACCTCGGCCTCGGGGATCGCGGCCGCTGGATGGCCCCGCTTCAGGACGATCTCCGGGATGAAGCGCTCGAGGTCGTCCAGCACGAGCAGGTCGGCGTGGTAGCCCGGCGCGACGGCACCGAGGTGCGCGAGGCCGTGCCACAACGCCGGGCTGAGCGTTGCGGCGGTCAGTGCATCTGCGACCGGGATGCCGAAGGCGACGGCGTCGCGCACCATCGAGTTGATGTGGCCGTCGTCCGCGATGTGCTCCGGCTCGCGGTCGTCGGTGCAGAACGCGATGCGTCCCGGGCCGTACTCGGCGAGCAGTGGCAGCAGCGCCTGCAGGTTGCGCGCGGCCGAGCCCTCGCGGATCAGAAGCCACATACCCGCGCGCAGACGCTCCCGGCCCTCGTCGACGGTGTACGCCTCGTGGTCGGAGCGGATCCCGGCGGCGGCGTACGCCATCAGCGAGCGTCCACGCACGCCAGGCGCGTGGCCGTCGACGTGCTCGGCGAGCGCCAGCTTCGCGAGCTCCTCCGGCGAGCCGCTGATCACCCCGGGGAAGTTCATCATCTCGGCGACGCCGATCACGCGCCGCCTGCGCAGCAGGGCATCGAGGTCGCCGGGGCTCAGCCGGCGGCGTGGCGATTCGAAGTCGGAGGCGGGGACGCACGACGACGCCATGAAGTAGACGTCGAGAGGCAGGCCCGCCGTCGCGTCGAGCAGCCAGTGGACGCCGTCGGTGCCGAGGACGTTCGCGATCTCGTGCGGGTCGGCGACGACCGCCGTCGTGCCGAACGGCAGCACGAGGCGTGCGAACTCGTCGACCAGGAGCTTCGACGACTCGAGATGCATGTGAGCGTCGATGAACCCCGGCACCACCCAGCGACCCGACGCGTCGATCGTCTCGTGTCCCACGTAGTCGCCCAGGCCTGCGATCCAGCCGTCGACGATGGCGACGTCCGTCTGCAGCCATTCGCGCGTGAACACGGACAGCACCTGCCCGCCGCGGATCACCAGGTCGGCCAGTTCGTCGCCGCGAGCGACCGCAAGACGCTTCGAGAGGGGTGCGTCCATTGCCGCAGAACCGTACCCTTGTCTCGCCGTGGATGTCCTGACCCCCCGCTCGCTCGACGAGGCGCTGCAGCTGAAGGCGGAGCACCCGGATGCCTGGCCGATCCAGGGTGGGACAGACGTGATGGTGGCGCTCAACTTCGACCGCGGGCGGCCCGCGACGATGCTGAACCTGAACGAGGTGCAGGAGCTTCGAGGCTGGTGGCGCGGGGACGGGTCGCTGCGACTCGGCTCGGGCCTGACGTACGCGGAGATCGAGCACGGCGAGCTACGGACGGTGCTGCCGGCCCTCGCCGAGGCTTCCCGCACGGTGGGCTCACCGCAGATCCGCAACCGCGGCACGATCGGTGGCAACCTCGCCACGTCGTCCCCGGCAGGAGACGCGCTGCCGCCGCTCCTGATCGAAGATGCAGTCGTCGAGTGTGCTTCGGTACGCGGTACGCGTGAGGTTCCGCTCGGAGACTTCGTGACCGGTGTGAAGCGCAACGCACTCGCCGCGGACGAGCTGATCACTGCGGTCGTGGTGGCACCGAGCGGCGCTGCTCAGACGTTCATGAAGATCGGGCCGCGGAACGCGATGGTGATTGCGGTCGTCTCGCTCGCCGTATCTGCCGGAGACGAGTTGCGCGCGTCGTTCGGCTCCGCATCGCCGAAGCCCGTGCTCGTGACCGCGCCACGTGCGGAGGCAGCAGGATTCCCCGCGCAGGTCGCGGGCGCCGCAACGCCGATCGACGACGTTCGCGGTACGCGCGCCTACCGCGTGCACGCATTGGAAGTCCTGACGCGGCGCGCCCTCGAGCGTGTGCTCGCATGAGGATCACGGTGCGCATCAACGGCGACGAGCACCAGGCGGACTGCTGGGAAGGCGAATCGCTGCTCTTTGCCCTGCGCGAGAAGCTCGGTTTTCCGGGCTCGAAGAATGCGTGCGAACAAGGCGAGTGCGGATCGTGCTCCGTGCTGCTCGACGGCGCGCTCGTTTGCGCCTGCCTCGTGCTGGCAGCCCAGGCCGACGGTCACGACGTGACGACCGTCGAGGGTCTCGCCGAAGGCGAGACATTGCACGCCGTGCAGCAAGCCTTTGTCGACGCAGGCGCGGTGCAATGTGGCTTCTGCACGCCTGGACTCGTCGTCGCGACTGCTGATCTCCTGCAGCGGAACGCCAGCCCCTCCGATGACGAGATCCGCGAGGCGCTCTCGGGCAACCTCTGCCGGTGCACGGGCTACGCGAAGATCTTCGACGCCGTGCGGCTAGCTGCGGGGAAGGCATGACGCAGACGAGAGCCCGGCCGCTGCAAATCGGGAGGATCGGTGAGCTCGTCCCGCGGATCGATGCGCCGCCGAAGGTGAAGGGCGAGTTTGCCTACGCAAGCGATCTGATCGTGCCCGGGATGCTGTGGGGGCACACGCTGCGCAGCCCGCATGCGCACGCGAACATCCGGTCGGTCGACATCTCCCAGGCGCTCTCGATGCCGGGAGTGCACGCCGTGCTCACTCACGACGACGTTCCCGGGCAGAAGACGTTCGGGCTCGAGTTCCCGGATCAGCCCGTGCTCGCGATCGACCGCGTCCTCTACTACGGCGAGCCGGTCGCGATCGTCGCCGCGGAGCATCCCGAGCAGGCACGCCGCGCTGCGGAGCGCATCGTCGTCGACTACGAGCCCCTCGCCCCGGTGGCCGACATGGAGCGGGCGACCGAGCTCGAGGACTTGCATCCCCACAAGCCGACGCGCGGCCACGGCTACCGCGAGGACGATCGCCCGAACGTCGTGCGGCACATGGTGATCCGCCACGGCGACACCGAAGCCGCGGGCGACGTCAGCGTCGAAGGCGTCTATGACATCGGTATCCAGGATCAGGCGTTCCTCGGCCCCGAGTCGGGGCTCGCAGTTCCCGACGGCGAAGGCGGGGTGGACATCCACGTCGCCACGCAATGGCTGCACGTCGACCGCGCTCAGGTCGCGCCGTGTCTCGGCCTGCCGCTCGAACAGGTGCGGATCCATCTAGCAGGGGTCGGCGGTGCGTTCGGCGGACGTGAGGATCTGTCGATGCAGGTGCACGGTGCGTTGCTCGCGTTGCACACGAACCGCCCCGTCAAGATCGTCTACAACCGTGAGGAGTCGTTCACGGGTCACGTCCACCGTCACCCGGCACGCATCTGGTGTGAGCACCGCGCGACGCGGGAGGGCCGGCTCGTCAACGTGCGTATGCGGATCTTGCTCGACGGAGGCGCGTACGCCTCGAGCTCGACGGCCGTCGCCTCGAACGCCGCCTCGTTCGCGGTCGGGCCGTACGAGACGCCGAACGCGCTGATCGAGTCGACGGTTGTCTACTCGAACAACCCGCCGTGCGGTGCGATGCGCGGGTTCGGTGCGGTGCAGACCGCGTTCGCGGCGGAGGCTCAGATGGACAAGCTGGCCGAGGCGCTGGAGATCGATCCGGTCGAGCTGCGTCTCCTGAATGCGTTGAAGCCCGGCGACGTGCTGCCGACAGGACAGGTGATCACCGGCTCGCTGCCGATCGCCGAGACGATTCGCGCGGCCGCAGCGCTCGAGCCACCTCCTGCAGAGGCGTTTCCGCGCGATCCGTTGCGCCTGCCAGGCGGTGCGGGCAATACGACGCGCGGTGAAGGCGTCAAGCGTGGGGTCGGCTTCGCGGTCGGCTTCAAGAACATCGCGTACTCGGAGGGCTTCGACGACTTCTGCGCGGCGCGCGTACGTCTGCTCGCCGACGGGTCGGCGGAGGTGCACTGCGCTGCTGCGGAGGTCGGGCAGGGCGTGACGGGCGTGATCCTTCAGGTCGCGCGCACCGAGCTCGGAATCGAGGACGTGCGTCTCGCGCCCAGCCAGACCGCGACCGTCGGGTCTGCCGGCTCCGCTTCCGCGTCGCGCATGACCTGGATGGCCGCCGGTGCCGTGCGTGACGCGTGCCGCGCGGTGCTCGAGGAGCAACAGCGCCGGCCCGGCGAGGAGATCGACCTCGAGCAGATCTACCGGCATCCGCGCACGACGCCGCTCGATCCTGAGACCGGCCAGATCACGGGTGAGCGAGCACACGTCGCGTTCGCTGCGTGCGCGATGAAGGTCGTCGCGGAGGTCGACGTCGAGCTCGGCCTCTCGCGGATCGTATGGATCGGCGCTGCACAGGACGTCGGCAAGGCGATCAACCCCCAGCAGGTCGAGGGGCAGATCGAAGGCGGGACCGCGCAGGGCCTCGGCCTCGCCCTGATGGAGGAGATCCAGACGCGCGATGGGCTGATCACGAACGCGAGCTTCACGGACTACCTGATTCCGACGACGCTCGACATGCCCCCGGTCGAGTCCGTCCTGATCGAGGACCCCGAGCCTGACGCGCCGTACGGCGTCAAGGGCGTGGGTGAGCCGCCGACCGTGGTCTCGACTGCCGCCGTCGCCGCAGCCCTACGTGCGGCGACAGGCCGGGCACTCACGCGGGTGCCGGTCAAGCCCGACGACATCTGCCTCTGAGTAGGGGCCTAGCCCCTCCGCAGCGTCTTGATGTACTCGGCGAGTGCATGCAGCTCCCGTGCGGAGAGGATGCCTCCCCAGTGCGGCATCGAGACGATCGGCGCTTTGCCGAGCACGCTGCCCGTCCGGATCACCTCGATGATCTTCTGATTCGTGTGGAACTGCGAGAAGAAATCTGCGCCGGAGAGTGGCGGGATCGTCTTGTCCTGCGACTGCGGGTTGGGGACGCCGCCGAGGCCGTTCGGCCCGTGGCAGTTCACGCAGCCGTAGCGCACATAGAGCTGGGCGCCTTCGACCACGGGCCCCTGGTCGGATTGGACGGCTTGCGGTGTCGCGCCGGCAACCGCGGGAAGTCCGGCGTGGATGTAGGCGACGAGTGCATTCACCTGTCGTGCGGAGATGACCTGCCCCCATACCGGCATGTACGGCTTCGTCGGGTTCGCCGAGGCGCCGAGGCCGTGATCGATGATCGTCCGCAGCTGCTGCGCGGAGAAGGCTTTGCCGATCGCCTTCAGCGGCGGCACGCTGTTGGAGATGCCCCCGCCGCCGTTCGGCCCGTGGCACTGCGCGCACGCGAACTGGTTGAAGTAGTGCGCGCCCTCCGCGACCTGGTCTGAGACCTTGGTCGTCTGCGGTGTCGTCGCCTGAACGGTCGTCGTGACGGTCACCGTCTTCGTCGAGCCGCAGCCCGCCGTCGCGAGCCCGACTGCGATGAGGGCGAGGAGACGGCGGGTCATCTGGAGATCCTCCGTGACGGCGCGGGGTCGCGCAAGGCGGAAAACTACTGGTTGTTTGCCCCAGGCGACTTACGCGACGAGCGTGCCGGGATCGACGTCGGCGTCCGGCCGCACCAGCCGCGGGCCGCCGTGCGAGCGCGCCGCCAGGACGATCGGCTCGCCGTCCTCCACCGAGACGACGAGCAGCGTCCCGACGAGCTCGTCCTTCGAGTAGTCGCCCGGCTCCATCTGCGCTTCCCGTTCGCCGCGTCCGCCGAGATCGAGTCGCACGAGGTACGACGGCGCGCGTGAGCCGGGGTGGTCGCTCACCTCGAGTACGCGTCCCACGATCAGGTCGGCCATGCCCCCAACCTAATGCACGCCGTCTTCGGGGTGCGTCGCAGCAGGTGGCTCCTGGCGGACGACCGCCGCGACCGCGACGACGACGATCGCAGCGCCTGCGAGCAGGCGCCACGTCAGATGCTCGCCGCGGAACAGCACACCGAGCACGATCGCGACCACCGGGTTGACGTAGGCATACGTCGAGACCATTCCGAGCGGCGCATTGGCGAGCAGCCAGACGTAGGCGGTGTACCCCACGATCGACCCGAACGTGACGAGGTAGATCCAGCCCAGGATCGACGCGGTCGACGGCGAGAAGTGATGCACGGTGAAGAGTGAGAAGGGAAGCATCACGAGCCCGCCCGCGAGCATCTCGTACGCGGTCGCTGCGAACGGGTCGTCCGGCATCGTGACGCGCGCCGAGAGCACCGAGCCGATCGACCACATGACTGCGGAGAGCACGCAGAGCCCGATCCCCCAGCCGTCAGCGCCGCCCGAGGGTTGCGCCACCACCGCGACCCCGGCGAAGCCGACGCCGACGCCGGCAAGCGCGGGCCACGGCAATCGCTCTCGCCCGACGAGCCGGAACACGACCACCCACAGCGGCACCGACGCGATGATCAGCGACGCAAGGCCTGTCGGGACGTTCCGCTCCGCGAAGAACAGGACGGCGTTCGCTCCCGGCAGGAGGATCCCGATCAACACGCAGGAACCGAGCGCGTGGCGCGAGATGCGAAGCGAGCCGCCGCGCAGAAGCACGACGCCCGCCATCAGCGCACCTGCGGTGATGAACCGCGTCGCAGCAGCGAGGAGCGGCGGGATCGTCTCCCCGGCGACGGCGATGCCGAGGTACGTCGACCCCCAGATCACGTAGACCGTGACGAGCGCGGTCCAGACCCTCGCTTTTGGCGTCATCTGGGCGATGGACTACCGAACGAGCGACAGTGCCGCGCCGATTCCCAGCAACACGATTCCGGCAGCACGCGGCGCCGAGATATCGATGCGATCGACCCCGAACAGCCCGAACCGGTCGATCACCGCACCCATCACGAGCTGCCCCGCGATCAGGATCCCGATCGTCGCGGTCGCGCCGATGCGCGGCTGCGCAAAGGTGATCGTGCCGACGACGGTCAGTCCCATCACGCCGCCGAGCCACATCCACGCGGGTGTTCGGGCCACTCCGCCGAGGCCGCCGAACCCCGCTCGCACCGAGACGAGGATCAGCACCGAGAGTGCGAGCTGGACGGCCGTCGAGAAGGTGAGTGCCTCGATGACGCCGATGCGTCCGCCGAAACGACCCATCACGGCAACCTGAATCGAGCCTGCGAGACCTGCGAGGATCGTGAGTGCGACGGCGGCGCCGGTCAAGCGGGTTAGTCTCCTCTTTCTTTCCGATCAAGGGAGCTCACATGGTCAGAGTGTTCGTACTGTACGACCAGGAACCGGACGAGACGGAGTACGCAGAGCACGCGGCGGTCTGTCGCCTGGTCCCCGGCGGCACCTTCCGGCACGGCAAGGTCTTCGGCGCGCCGATGGGCGAGCCGACTCACCGGTATTACGCCGAGTGGGAGTTCGCCGACGAGGAAGAGTTCAAAGCTGCGACCCGGAGCGACGAGTTCATGGCGACCGCACACGATGCGCGCGATCGAAAGCTTCCGCGCCCGACCGTCGAGTTCGTGTCGCTGTCCGACGATTAAAGGCTTGATACGCATCGCGCGCACGCGTGGATGGTGGCTCCGGCACGGCGCAGCTCGCCCTGGTCGGGCTTGAACGTAGCCACCGCTATGCCCGGGGCTTTCCCCAAACGACTTGCCCGACCAGAACGACCTGCTTGGCCTGAGCCATCCCCACACGCACGCCCAATACGCATCAAGCCTTTTGGCTAAAAGCTCGGACGGCGCTTCTCGCGAATCGCCGCGACGCCCTCGTGCACGTCGGGGCCGGCCATGTCGAGGAACTCGAGCGCGAGCGACGCGTCGAACGCGGGGCCGCCGGAGGCGAGCAGCCACGCGTTGAGCGCGATCTTCGTGTGTCGCAGCGCAGACTGTGAGCCCTCGGCCAGCCGGGTCGCGAGCGCAAGCGCGCAGTCCTCGAGCTCGTCGTCGGGCACGCAGAGCGACACCAGCCCAAGCCGCTCGGCCTCGACACCGTCCATCGGCTCGCAGAGCAGCAGGTGGTATTTCGCCTTCGCCATTCCGCAAAGCAGCGGCCAGACGATCGCCGCATGATCGCCGGCTGCGACGCCGAGCTTCGTGTGGCCGTCGACGATCTTCGTCGACGGTGTTGCGATCGAGATGTCCGCGAGTAGGCCGACCGCCAGCCCGGCCCCGACAGCAGGGCCGGCCATCGCGGAGACGATCGGCGTCGGACAGGCGATCAGGTTGTAGACGAGGTCGCGCGCTTCGTAGAACACTCGCCGCCGCGTCTCCGGGTCGTTCGCGATCTCCAGCACGAGGTCGAGATCCCCGCCCGAGCTGAACGCCCCATCGGCGCCGCGCACGACGACGGCCCGCGTCTCCTCGT
The DNA here is from genome assembly GCA_013821525.1 of Actinomycetota bacterium. Taxonomy (GTDB): domain Bacteria; phylum Actinomycetota; class Thermoleophilia; order Gaiellales; family Gaiellaceae; genus PALSA-600. Next base: position 2,884 of record JACDGR010000057.1, on the reverse strand, counting down.
CCTCGCCGATCGTCTTCCAGATCGCCGCGAGCTCACCGTGCATCGTTCCGCTGACCGCGTTCAACCGGCCGGCCGCGCGCAGCGTCAACCGGAGGACGTGCGTCGCCGGCCGATCGAGCTCGAGGCTCGGATATGCGTCGTAGCCCTCCACCCGGCCGACTCTAGACGCCGCGTCCCAAAAACCGTCCCCGAGGAGAACTCGCGCACCTCTCGACACGGAGGCTGCCGCCAGCGCTCCGCCCGCTCCTCCCGCGGAAGAGCAGGTGAATCCCGCGTTCTGTGACAGCGGCGCGCGCCTTTCGCGACGGAGGCTGCCGCCGGACGAGGCTCAGCGAGCGTTGGCCGAAAGGGGCCTGGTCTGTTGAGGCAGCCCGGGGCAGTCCGTATGGTTGGCGTATGGCCGACGTCGACGTCACGCGCGACGGCGCGGTTCTCACGATCACGCTCAACCGGCCCGAGGTGCTGAACGCGCTCAACCGGTCGGTGCACCTCGGGATCCGGGACGCTCTCGAGCAGGCGCGCGACCCGCAGGTGCGGGCCGTCGTGATCACCGGCGCGGGCCGCGGCTTCTGTGTCGGGCAGGACCTGCAGGAGTTCTCGTCAGGCGCCGGCAACGTCGCCGACAATCTCCGCCGGAACTACCACCGGAACGTCACCGCGATCCGCGCTTTGCAGAAGCCGGTGATCGCCGCGGTCAACGGCCCCGCAGCCGGCGCCGGGATGTCGCTCGCGCTCGCCTGCGACATCCGCATCGTGGCCGACACGGCGAGCTTCGTGCCCGCGTTCATCAACATCGGGCTCGTGCCGGACTCGGGCGGAACGTGGCTCGTGCGCCGGCTCCTCGGCACGGCACGCGCGTTCGAGTGGCTGACGACGGGTCGCAAACTCGGCGCAGAAGAGGCGCGCTCGTGGGGGCTCGCAAACGAGGTCGTCGCCGCCGACGAGCTCGCACACCGCGCCCAGGAGGTCGCCGAGCTGTATGCGGCGATGCCGACGCGAGCGGTCTGGGAGACGAAGCGCCTCCTCGACGCGGCGGAGAACTCCACGTTCTCCGACCAGCTCGAGCTGGAGGCGGTCACCCAGGCGGAGATGACGCAGACCCATGACTTCGGCGAAGGCGTCGCCGCGTTCCTCGAGAAGCGCGAGGCGGGTTTCACGGGTGCCGAGGTCGAGCGGACGCACCCGATCACGGTTCGCAACGTCGACGACCTCGAGCGCTGGCGGCTGACGACCGCGCTGCGGCTGCCGCTCGCGCTGCCGCACCTCTACCTCGTCGAGTACTGGGGACTCGTCGCCGTCGTCGTCGCCATCGTCAACTGGTTCATCGCGCTCGTGCGCGGCCGCACGCCGGATGCAGTGCACGCCTGGTTCGAGCGCTACGTTCGGTACTCGACGCACGTGGGCGCATATGTGTTGCTGCTGGCCGATCCGTATCCGAAGTTCCGCGGCTGGGAAGGGACGTATCCAGTCGACGTGCGGATCGACCCCCCGGCGCGCCAATCCCGCTGGACGATCGGCTTCCGGCTGGTGCTCGCGTTGCCGGCGCTCGTCTTCGCCTACGTCCTCGGGGTCGTCGCCGTGGTCGTCGGGGCCCTCTCCTGGTTCGTGGCTCTCGCAGTTGCACGCGTCCCGGACGGGTTCCAGAATCTGGGCGCCTACTGCCTGCGCTACCAGGCACAGACGTACGGCTACTTGCTGCTTCTCACCGACCGCTATCCGAGCCTTTCGAGCGGGAGCGGCTTTCAGTTCGAAAAAGGAGACCGATGAGCACCATGGCCCAGACCACCGCCGCTCACAGCGAGCGCCATCCGATCGGTTTGATCGTCGAGGACGACCTGCGGCGCAACCGACTCACCGTCTTCTTCCGGCTGCTGCTCGCGATCCCGCAGCTGGTGTGGCTCTACTTTTTCGGGATCTTCGCCGCTTTCGCGGTCTTTCTGGCGTGGGTTGCCGCCGTCTTCCTCGGGCGGGTTCCCGGCGGGCTGCACGATTTCATCGCGCGCTACCAGCGTGCGACGACGCACGTGACCGCCTACGTCCTGCTGCTCGCCGATCCGTGGCCGCCGTTCGCCGGGTCGCCGGGCTCTTACCCGATCGATCTGCGCGTCGACCCGGCGGCACCGCAGAGCCGCCTGACGGTCTTCTTCCGGGTGTTCCTCGCGCTCCCCGCACTGCTGCTCGCCTACGTCTTCCGTACGGTCAACACGCTGGTCGCATTCCTCGGCTGGTTCTACTGCCTGATCTTCGGGCGGATGCACGAGGGGATGCGCGACATCAGCGCGTGGATGTTCGCGTTCGAAATGCAGACCTACGCATACCTGTTCCTGCTGACGGGCCGCTACCCGAGCTTCGCGGGAGCGCCCCGCGCCTAGTTGACGTGCCTACATAGGTTGTGAACGGCTGAGGGGTACGTCCGGCCCTCCTTCGAGTCTGTGGGTCTCGCCAAAGACCTGCACGAAGGAGGACCGGGTGTTGCATCACCGTAACGCGAAGCTCGGACTGGCTGGCCGTCACGCGCTGGTCTGCGCGATCGGCGAGGGGATGTCGTTGAGGCAAGCTGCGGCCGCTTTCAGCGTGTCGCCAGCGACTGCTCATCGCTGGTGGCAGCGCTGGCTTGCGGCGGGTGAGGAGGCCAGGCGAAGCCTGTCGTGTTTGGTTGATCGCTCGAGCAGGCCACGACGCTCGCCACGCCAGCTTGCGCCGGAGCTCGAGGAGGTGATCTGCGCCTGCCGCCGCGATACGGGCTGGGGGCCGCGCCTGGTCGCCGGTGCGACCGGCTTTTGCCACTCGACGGTCTGGAAGGTGCTCAAGCGGGCGGGGATCTCACGTCGGCCGCGAGCGGTACGCGAGCCGGCCAACCGGTATGAGTGGCCGTGCCCCGGCG
>JACDGR010000456.1 GCA_013821525.1 Actinomycetota bacterium | reverse complement strand
CGCCGGTTCGGGCCGGCGGTCACGGCGCCCTTGTCGTCGGCGCTGGTCTTGCGCGCGCCGACGAACCAGAGATCCGCCTCGTCGGCTGCCAGCTCGATCTCATCGACGAGGTTGTTGATCGCGTTGTGCGACAGCGCCGTCACGCCCACCCGCGCGCCAGCTCGGATCAGGTCGACGATCAGGCGGGCGCCGGTATGGGTCTTGCCCGTGCCCGGCGGCCCCTGCACGACGAGCGTGGAGCGCTCGAGATTGCGGGCGAGGCGCTGCTGCTGGCCGAGATCGGTCGTCTGGATCGGCGCCGCCGGCGGGAGGCCGGCGATCCGCGGTGGATCGCGCCGAACGAGCGCCTTGAGCGCCGCGAAACGGTCGTCCTCGTCGCGGACGGAATGCGCGAAGCGAAGCAACGCGTCCTGCTGGGGGCCGGTGTCGAACGGCCCTCCGGGAAGCAGCGTCCGGGGTGTCGGCGCGTCAGTTCGCTTCTGCGCGCGTCGGATCGTGACGGTGCCGGCGGCGTCGTCGACCGACACGACCTTGACCTTCCTGCCGTTCTCGTCGTCGTAGGCGCCAGCTCCGATCTTGTGCTGCTGGCTCGGAAAGCGTAGGCGGATGTCCTCGCTCCGGTGGATCGCGACGCGGGGGCCGTCCGGCTCGAGGCCCGTCAGCGCCTCGCCGTCGGCGAGCAGCGCGTCATCGTCCAGCCCGCGGAGCGCGAAGTAGCGCCACCAGGCCGGGCGCGCCTCGCGGCGGTGGTAGGAGAGCAGCTGGCCGGCGAACCAGCGCTCGGATCCCGCTTCCGGTCCCGCGATCAGCTCGCCCCGTAGCTGCTCGCGCTCACGCTGGGCCGCTCGCGCCTCCTCGGCGATCGGCTCGATGTCGGGCGGGGTGGGCCACGTCGCCGCCGCGGGCCGGACGCTGAGCAACCAGTCGTAGAGCGCGCCTGTGGCCCGGCAGTCCTCCTCGTTGTACGCGGCGATCGCGTCGAGCTCGCGCTGGTCACGAGTCGTCTGCCAGCGCTCGTAGGCGAGGACCGCATCGGATCCGGAGGCTAGCGCTGCAGTGCGCTCGAAGCCGGCGAGCTTCTCGATCTGCTTCAGCGTGTACGACTCGACGCCGACCCGCATCGCCTGCTTCACGACCGCCAGCAGGTCGACGAACACTCCCCGGCGCAGGAGGTCGTCGACCTCGAGCTCGCGCGTCGCGTGGGTCGCCATCAGCTGCCTGATCGCGCTCGGCTCGGCCGCCGAGTAGTGGAAGACGTGCAGCTGCGGCCAGCGGACGAGCCGCTCGGTGACGAGGTCGATCGCCCGTTCGAACGCCCGCCGCTCCTGCTCGGGCGTGTGCCCCCAGAACGGCACGTACTCCCAGCGCTCACCGTTGCGGACGAGCATGCCGAACAGGAACGTCAGCTCCCGCGCCGGCGTCCAGAACGGATCGCCTTCGAGGTCGAACATCACGTCGCCGGGCGACGGCTCCGGCAACCGCGCGAACCCGCGGCCGACCTCGAGCTCGAGCAGCTCGAACGGCATCGTCCCGGCCTGCTCGCCCTCGTGCTGCAGCCGCGCCTGCTGCACGAGTCCCGTCAGCGTCGGCCGTCTGATGTCCGGCACCGCCACGTCCGGCTCCAGGCTGCCGAGCCTGGTCAGGGTGCCGACGCCGACGCCGCGCAGCAGGCCGATCTGGTTGCGCCGGAGCCCGGCGACGCGGACGAGTGAGTCCTCTGCGCGCCACCGCTCCTCGCAGACGCGTTTGAACGCACAGAAGTCGCAGTGGTCGCATCGGAACGGCTCCGTCGGCGCGTCGGCGGCGATAGCGGTCGTGAAGCCGGCGCGGGCACGCCGGAAGTAGGCCGCCACCTCCCGCAGCCGGATCGGCTCTCGGAGGCCTGAGCCGAGCTCGACGTAGGCGAGCCGGGGCGACTCGCCCTGGATCCGCTCGATCCCCTCGCTGTAGAAGCACAGCTGCAGCACGTGCGAGGGGAGCGCTTCCACCCGCGCCAGCTTCGTGTCGACAGCCTCGTAGCCCCACGGGCCGAGCGCCGTCGTGCCCTCGACCCGCTCGAGGAAGTCCGCCACGCCTCGCCAGCCGTCGATCACGAGCGGCGCCTGGTAGATCACGTCGGCGCCAGACCGCATCAGCGCCTCGGTTCGGCGGGCGCCGGCGGCGAAGTCGGCGCTGGAGCCGACCTCCACGACGTCCCGACCGGACGCCCGCAGGTGGGCGAGGTGCGCAGCCTCGTGGTCGTCGCCCTTCTTGAAGATCATGGTCGCGTAGACGCTCGTCGCGTGAATCTTCGGCCGCGTTCCGCGCGCGACCTCGAGCGACAGCCGCGTCGCGTGCTCGCAGCCGAGGTACTGGCTGAGATCGGAGGGCGAGAACCAGAGCCGGTGATCGAGCGACTGCACCGACTCATAGTGGACCCGCGGGAGCGGGAGTGCTCGTCGCGACGCCCGCTCAAGCCTGGTGGCGGAAATGCCGACCACTCTTTGATGACAGAACGGGACGGGCACGTGCCGGGGGGGAATCCGACCACGCCTCGTAGGGCCGCAACATCCGCGCTGCGCGACAGCGAGGAGCGATTCCGGCTGCTCGTGGAGGGCGTGCGCGACTACGCCATCTTCGGCCTCGACCCGACCGGTCACG
>JACDGR010000455.1 GCA_013821525.1 Actinomycetota bacterium | reverse complement strand
GCCCCGAGGTCGTTGCCGAAGCTCGCAAGGCAGTCGACGCGCTCTCGCTCGACATCGAGTGGACAGATCTCCCGTGGGGCACGGATCACTTCCATGCGCACGGCGCGATGATGCCGCCGGACGCCCTGGAGATCGCACGGGGCTTCGACGCGATCCTCTTGGGCGCGGTCGGCCATCCGTCGGTGCCCGACCACGTGACGCTGTGGGGGCTCTTGCTGCCGCTGCGGCAAGGGCTCGACCTGTACGCAAACCTGCGCCCGGCACGACTCCTCGACGGTGTTCCTTCCGCGCTCGTCGGCCGGCCGACGGTCGACATGCTGTTCGTGCGCGAGAATACGGAGGGCGAGTACTCGGGCGTCGGCGGGCGCGCGCACCGCGGCCTCGAGCTCGAGGTGGGCATCGAGACGAGCGTGTTCACCCGCGGCGGCGTGCGTCGCGTCGTCGAGCACGCGTTCACGCTCGCGGAAGGGCGACGCGGGGTGCTGACGAGTGCGACGAAGTCGAACGCCTCTCGCTACGGGTACGTGCTCTGGGACGAGGTCGTCGAGGAGGTGCACGCCGCGCATCCGGACGTGACGGTCGAGCGCGTGCTCGTCGACGCTCTCGCCGCGCGCATGGTCACGAGCCCGGGCAGCCTCGACGTGGTCGTTGCGTCGAACCTCTTCGGCGACATCCTCACCGACCTCGCTGCGGTGCTGCAGGGCGGCATGGGGATGGCGGCGAGCGCGAGCATCGCGCCCGGCAGCGACGGCCCAGCCCTGTTCGAGCCGGTGCACGGCTCGGCGCCCGACATCGCCGGCCAGGGCATCGCGAACCCGCTCGGCGCGATCTGGAGCGCATCGCTGATGCTCGACCACCTCGGCGAGGCGGAGGCCGCGGCGCAGCTGATGCGAGCGATCGAGTCCGTCTGCCGGGAGGGCGTCTTGACGCGCGACCTCGGCGGAAGCGCTTCGACGACCGACGTCGGTGATGCGGTGGCGGGCCGCGTATGACCGTTAAGCCGTCGAAGACCGGCGTCGTCGTTGCCCATGGCGGGCGCTCGCCCGGGAGTCACCTCTTCCGTGACGAGGTCGCAGCGCTCTCGAAGCGCGGGCACCTCGTCCTTGCGACCGCTGTGCACATGCCGCTCGGCGCCGATGACGAGGAGGAGCTGCGCAGATTCGACGCAGCCGTCGAGGTGCAGCGCCGCGCCGTTGATGAGCTCGAGGCGCGGGGCGCGACGCGCATCGGGTTCTACGGGCACAGCCTCGGTGCCGCGCGCGGGCTAGCGCTCGCGGCTCGCGATCCGCGAGTGATCGCGGTCGTCGTGGCCGCGATGGGAACCGGCATGCGGCCCTTGCCCTGGGACCCGATCCGCTACGTGACCGTGCAAGGACCGGCTCGGGTCTTCCAGCAGGGCACGCGCGACGAGATCGTCCCGCTCGACGCGGCCCGCCGGCTCTACGACGCCGCGCCGGAGCCGAAGAGGTGGCTCGAGTACGACTGGGATCACGGCATCGACGCGTGCCCGCAGGCACGACTCGACCGCTACGCGTTCCTCGACGAGACGCTCGGATGAACGAGCGCTGGCGCGACGCCGTCTTCTACGAGGTCTACGTGCGCAGCTTCGCCGACTCGGACGGCGACGGCTACGGCGACCTCGCAGGGATCCGGTCGCGCCTCCCCTACCTGCGCGAGCTCGGCGTCGACGGGCTGTGGATCACGCCGCTCTTTCCGTCTCCCGGGGCCGACCACGGCTATGACGTCTCGGACTACGCCGACGTCGATCCGCGGTTCGGCACGCTCGCCGACTTCGACGGTCTGCTCGCCGACGCGCACGCGCTCGGCCTGTGCGTCGTGATCGACATCGTCCCGAACCACACCTCGATCGAGCATCCGTGGTTTCGGCAGCACCCCGAGTACTACGTGTGGCGCGACGAGCCCAACAACTGGCTCTCGGTGTTCGGCGGCCCTGCGTGGACGCGCGACGAGCAGACGGGGCGCTACTACCTGCACCTCTTCGCGCGCGAGCAACCCGACCTCGACTGGCACAACCCCGACGTGCAGCGCGAGTTCGATGCGATCTTTCGCTTCTGGCTCGACCGCGGCGTCGACGGGATCCGCGTCGACGTGGCGCACGGGCTCTTCAAGGATCCCGGTCTCGCCGACGAGCCGGAGCCGGTGCCCGGCGCCGAGCTGCACTCCTTCGACCGGCGCCGTGCGATCGACCAGCCCGAGCTCCACCCGCTCTACCGGCACTGGCGGAAGCTCGTCGACGAGTACCCCGGGGAGCGCTTCCTCGTCGGCGAGGTGTTCTTCCGCGACCCGATGCGCGTCGCCGATTACGTTCGACCCGACGAGCTGCACCTGGTGTTCAACTTCACGCTGCTCTTCGAGGACTGGTCGACGAGCGGGATCCGCGCCGCGATCGACCGGACGATCGACAGCCTTGCCGCGGTCGGGGCAACACCGAGCTGGGTACTCGAGAGCCACGACGTGACGCGGCTGCCGACACGGTACGGCGGCGGCGCCGACGGCCTGCGCCGCGCGCGAGCAGCAGCACTGCTCCTGCTCGCGCTCCCCGGAACGGTGTTCCTCTACGAGGGCCAGGAGCTCGGCCTCGACGAGGTCGACCTCCCCGACGACGCGCGCCAGGATCCGATCT
>JACDGR010000454.1 GCA_013821525.1 Actinomycetota bacterium | reverse complement strand
CTCGAGCGTCAGTCCTGCACGTTCGAGGATCGCCGGGTAGAGCGCGCGACGATCGTTGACGACGATCACGACCCGGCCGTGCGGCTTCAACGCAGCCGCGCACGAGGCGAACACCTCGGAGATGCCGGCGGTGTACGCGGCGATCGCCGCCTTGGCGGTCCCTGCCGCAGCGGCGCCAATCTCTCGTTCGCGCCGGTCGTCGAGCTCGAGCAACTCGTAGGCGTACCGGTGCTGCTCGTGGTAGTCGATCAGCCCGGGATACGGCGGGGACGTGATGACCGCGTCGAACCTTCCCGGCAGGTCGAGCTCGCGCGCGTCGCCATGCAGCACTTCTGTCGTGCGCTTCGAACGCACCCGCCCGAACTCTTTCAAGCGGGTCAGCGTGTCGAGCGTGTAGCGGCGGATGAAATGCTCGGCGTGATCGATCGGCTTGCACTCACGCCGATGCTTGAAGCACCAGTAGGGCTCGAGTTGTGGCTGCTGCGGGAAGTCGAGATCGAAGTGCGTCGTCCGCCGAGCAGAACGAGCCGCGCGCGCGAGCACGACGCGCAGCACATTCGCGTGCTCGTAGTCGGCGGCGAGCGAACGGAACCGCAGCAGGTCCTCCCGCGCCTGCGGCGCGAACCACCTGCGGACGTACGGTGTCGTCTTTCCCGTCGTTCCCTCCCCCGCCTCGAACCGTGCCAGCGCATCGCGCAGCTCCCGCTCGAGGACGAATGGGTTGTACGCGGAGGTCTTGACGCCCATCAGCAGGCAATTGAACGCGGCGATGTCGAGTCCCACGGAATCGAGGCCACTCTCGAGCGCCTGCACGAGCGTCGTCCCCGAGCCGGCGAACGGGTCGAGAACCCGGCCGCGCGCCGGCGCGTGGCGGCGAAGGAGCTCCTCCACGAGCTGCGGGATGTACTTGCCGAGATACGGGTGGAGCCGGTGCACGTGCTTCGTGCGGACGCGCTCAGGAAGATCCTGCTCCGACCAGGAGAGGTCGAGGTCGAGACCGGCGTAGAGCGCTTCCTGGCTGCTGCCCACGGTCCCTCATTCCACGGCGGGGCCTGTGCCTCCTGCCCGCATCAAACCTCTAGAAGGCGTCTGGCACGTGCTCGATCCGGCCCGAGCGCTCCGCGATCACGTCGAACCGCACGTCGAGCCCGTCGCTCCGCGGGTTCCGCGCGAGCCATGCGTCGGCCGCGCGGCGGACGCGTCGCACCTTCTGCGATGTCACGGCCTCCAGCGGGTCGCGGAAGTCCGTCTCGGCCGACTTGACCTCGCAGAAGACGAGGCAGCGGCCGCGGCGCACGACCAGGTCGAGCTCGCCCCCTGCGAGCCAGACGTTCGCCGCGAGGATCCGATAGCCGCGCCGGCGGTACCACCACGCCGCGCGTCGCTCGGCGTCGTTCCGCGGCGACGGCTTACCCAGCGGCTTCGGCGAGCAGCTCCGCCTCCTGCGCAGCCGAGATGTACGCACGCGAGCGCCACGAGCGGCGATGGATCTCGCACGGGCCGCGCTCGCGCACGATCTGCTTGTGGGCGGGCGTGATGTAACCCACGTGCGACGCGAAGCCGTAGCCCGGATAGAGCGCATCCGCCATGCGCATGTAGCGGTCGCGCGTCACCTTCGCGACGATCGAGGCAGCGGCGATCGCCGCGCTCTTCGTGTCGCCGTCGACGACCGCACGGTGGGGCGGCGCCGTCGGGCCGAGCTTGAACCCGTCGACGAGCGAGACGTCCGCCGGCTGACAGGCCCAGAGCGCATCGCGCAGTCCCTTCAGATTGCACTTGTGCAACCCGTCGCGATCGATCACGGAGGCCGGGAAGACGTGGACGGAGACGCGCTCCGCGCACGAGATGACCGCCCGATAGAGCTCGTCGCGCACCGCCTCGGTCACCTGCTTGGAATCGTTCAGGAGTGCGAGCGGGCGGACGCGGTGATCGCGGAGGCAGTCGTAGTCGAGCAGCACGCCTGCAACGACGAGCGGCCCTGCGAGCGGGCCGCGGCCTGCCTCGTCCGCGCCGGCGATCAGCCGGCCGAGCCCGCGGTCGAAGCGCAGGAGCTTCTGTCCGGTGCGTTTTGCTGGCACGGTTCGAGAATAGCCCGAGCTTCCGCCGGCATCCGGTCGCGGTCACGCTCGCCCGCGAAGAAGTCACAGAGGTTGCACACAGTCGACACCCCTTCGGCGCAAAGTGACCCGCCAGCGCCCGGCTGTCCGCTTCACGTACAGCTCGTCGCACCTGGCCGCCGAATGATGGACGAGGCAGATGAAGTCCTTCGAGGCGGCGGTGATGCCCGGCGGCTTGAAGCCCGAGCTGCAACTGATCCGGCCGGTCTCGCCGTGCAGGCCTGCCCACGCCATCGCCTGCGTGACCGCGTCGTCGTGTGCCTGAGTGCCGCAGCCCGTCGCAAGAAGTGCGAGGGCCACCGTGAAGACGAGGGAGCGCCTCAGCGCTGGCGGAGCTCGCGGACGCGAGCCTTCTTGCCAACCTTGCCGCGCAGGTAGTAGAGCTTTGCGCGGTGCACGTCACCGATCTGCTGAACCTCGATCTTGTCGATCTTCGGCGAATGGAGCGGGAACGTCCGCTCGACGCCAACGCCGAAAGAAGCCTTGCGGACGGTGAACGTCTCGCGGGCTCCGGCGCCCTGGCGCTTGATCACGATGCCC
>JACDGR010000453.1 GCA_013821525.1 Actinomycetota bacterium | reverse complement strand
TGCCGATGCGACGTTGCGTGCGCTGACCGCCGATCTCGAGGCGGGACTCGCCGATCACGTGATGCATCACGAGCAATGGATGCGCGCGCGAGACGCGCTGCAGCCGCTCGCCGAGCAGCGGGTGACGCTCGAGACCGGGAGCTACAGCGCCGGACGCGCGACGCTGACCGACATCGCCGATGCCCACGCCGCGCTCGCCGACACGATCCTCAACACGCTCGACCGCAAGGCCACGGTCGTCGCCGACGGAGCGCGGCTGATCCTACTCTACAGGAGCACCGAACGATGACCATGACATCGCTCCAGCGGTCGCAGCTGGCCGCCGCCTTCGCCGCCGTCACGCTCGTGGCGGGCGCTGGGGGCTATTATCTCGCCACGTCGCGAGAAGGCGGACCAGCGATCGCATCGACCGAGGACGGTCGCAAGCCGCTCTACTATTACGATCCGATGGTGCCGAGGGAGCATTACGACAGTCCTAATTCACTGTCGTCGATGGGAATGAAGACCATCCCAAAATACGCCGATGGCGGCGACGGGGCCGGTGCGGTGCCGGGCGTGACGGTCGATCCCGCTGCGATGCAGAGCCTCGGCATCCGGCTCGCGACGGCGACGCGCGGGAACTTGACGGGCGCGCTAGACGTGACCGGCGCGATCGACTTCAACCAGCGTGATGTCGCGATCATCCAGGCGCGCGCGATGGGCTTCGTCCAGCGCGTCTATCGGCTCGCCCCGGGCGACGTGATTCGTGAGGGCGCACCTATCGCCGATCTGCTCGTGCCCGAATGGGGCGGCGCGCAGGACGAATATCAGGCCGTGCTGAAGACCGGCGACCCGGCACTGATCGCCGCCGCACGGCAGCGGCTGCGGCTGGTCGGCATTCCGGGTGGATCGCCGCGCGGGCGCGGAATGACCACGGTGCGCAGCCCGATCGGCGGCGTGATCCAGACGCTCGATGCCCGCGCGGGCGTGACGCTCGCGGCGGGGCAGACGCTGGCACAGGTCAACGGCCTGGGCACCGTCTGGCTCAACGCCGCGGTCCCCGAGATCCGGGTCGCCGATGTGCGGGTCGGCCAGACCGCGAGTGCCGAACTCGCGGGGTTCCCGGGCGAGCGCTTCACCGGCCGCGTCATCGCGGTGCTTCCTACTGCGCAGGCTGACAGCCGCACGCTGACCGTGCGTGTCGAGCTTGCTAACCGCGACGGACGTTTGCGACCGGGCATGTTCGCGACCGTGCATCTCGGCGACGCGCCCCGCACGGCGCTGCTGATCCCGAGCGAAGCAGTGATCCGCACCGGCAAGCGCACGCTGGTGATGCTCGCGCTGGCCAAGGGGCGCTACCGCCCCGCCGAGGTCCGCACCGGGGCCGAAGCCGGCGGTCGGACCGAAATCCTCGCCGGACTGAATGAAGGTGAGAAGATCGTCGCCTCCGGCCAGTTCCTGCTCGACAGTGAGGCGAGCCTGACCGGAATTGCGGCCCGTCCGATCGCGGGCGACGCCAAGTGATCGGCCGGATCATCGAGGCGTCCGTCAAGGCGCGCGTCCTCGTCCTGCTGGCGGCGCTCGCTCTGGTCGCGATCGGAATAGGCGCCCTGCGCTCGACCGCCGTCGACGCGCTGCCTGACCTGTCCGACGTCCAAGTCATCATACGCACCACCTATCCGGGGCAGGCGCCGCGGATCGTCGAGGATCAGGTCACCTATCCGCTGGCGACGACCATGCTGTCGGTGCCCGGCGCGCGGGTCGTGCGGGGGTATTCCTTCGTCGGCGACAGCTTCGTCTACGTCCTGTTCGAGGACGGCACCGACCTCTACTGGGCTCGCAGCCGAGTGCTCGAATATCTGAGCCAGGTGCAGAGCCGTCTGCCAGAGGGTGCCAAGGCGTCGCTCGGCCCCGACGCGACGGGGGTGGGCTGGATCTACGAATACGCGCTGGTCGACCGGACCGGCCGGCATGATCTCGCCCAGCTGCGCAGCATCCAGGACTGGTTCCTCCGCTACGAGTTGAAAGCGGTGCCGGGCGTCGCCGAAGTCGCGAGCATCGGCGGCATGGTCCGTCAATATCAGGTGATCCTCGACCCGCAGAAACTCGCCTCCTACGGAGTCACCCACGAAGCGGTGATCGACGCCCTCAAGCGCGGCAACCAGGAGAGCGGCGGCTCGGTGCTCGAGATGGCCGAGGCCGAATACATCGTCCGCTCCACCGGCTATCTCGCCTCGCTCGACGACTTCCGCGCGATCCCGCTCAAGACCGTGGGCGGAACGCCGGTGACGCTGGGAGATGTCGCGACTATCCAAGTCGGCCCCGACATGCGGCGCGGCGTCGCGGAACTGAATGGCCAGGGCGAAGTCGCGGGCGGTGTGATCGTGATGCGGCAAGGCAAGAATGCGCGCGAGGTGATCGAGGGCGTGCGCACCAAGCTCGACGAGTTGAAGAAGAGCCTGCCGCCGGGGGTCGAAGTGGTCACCACCTATGACCGTTCGGGGCTGATCGATCGAGCGGTCGACAATCTCACCAGCAAGCTGCTCGAAGAGTTCATCGTCGTCGCCCTCGTATGCGGTCTGTTCCTCTGGCACGCGCGATCGGCGCTGGTCGCGATCCTGACGCTGCCGCTGGGTATCCTCGCCGCGTTCATCGCGATGCGCGTGCAGGGACTGAACGCCA
>JACDGR010000452.1 GCA_013821525.1 Actinomycetota bacterium | reverse complement strand
GCGACGGCGTCGATCGAGTTGCGCATTGCGTTCTCCGGCGGCGGCAGCCGCAACGTCGAGCCGGCCAACGCGCCGGCGCCGAGCGGCGACGGTGCAGCCTGCGCGGCCGCGAACGCGAAGCGCGCGCGATCGCGCTCGAGCATCTCGACCCACGCGAGCAGATGGTGACCGACGGTCACCGGTTGGGCGCGTTGCAGGTGGGTGTAGCCGGGCATCGGCGCCGTCGCCTCGGCTGAAGCCTGGTCGAGAACGATCTGCACGAAGCTCGTCAGCGCCGCGTCGGCCTGCGCGCACGCGTCAGCGACGTAGAGCCGGAACGCGGCCGCGACCTGATCGTTGCGGGAACGGCCTGCGTGGATCTTTCGGCCGACCTCACCAAGCTGGCGCTCGATCGCCGAGTGCACGTCCTCGTCGCCCGGGTCGATCTCCTCGATCGACGGGAGCTTGTCTGCGACCTCGGCGAGCTCTGCGTCGTCGAGAATGCCCGCCGCGTGCAGCCGGCCGGCATGCACGAGCGTCGCCTGCAGGTCGAAGGGCAGCAACTCCGCGTCGTCGGCGTGCAGGAACTCCCAGACCTCCGGCGCCAGCTCCGCCCCGACGCGGCCCGCCCAGAGGTTGCGGCTCACAGCTCGACCCCCAGCCGCGCGAGCATCCGGCGCGCGTCGGTGATGTCGTTGATCTTGACCGCGAGCTGGCCGATGCGATCTGCGGCCGTGAAGGCCGTCGCGCTGCGCTCCATGCTCAGGCGCTCGGGGTCGTAGCTGAGCGCTTCGCCGCGCGTGTCGAGAATCGTGTAGTCGTCGCCGCGGCGCAGCTCGATCGCGACCTCCCCGCTGACAGCCGTCGCGACCCAGCGCTGGAGCGCGTCGCGCAGCATCAGTGCCTGCAGGTCGAACCACCGACCCTCGTAGAGCAGGCGACCGAGCCGGCGCCCCTCCTCGGCATAGCGCTCGATCGTCGACTCGTTGTGGATCGCCGTCAGCAGCCGTTCGTAGGCGATGTGCAGGAGTGCCATCCCCGGCGCCTCGTAGATGCCGCGGCTCTTCGCTTCGATCACGCGGTTCTCGATCTGATCCGACACGCCGAGGCCGTGACGGCCGCCGATCGAGTTTGCGGTGCGGATCAGCGCGACCGGGTCTTCGATCGTCTCGCCGTTGATCGCCACCGGCACGCCGCGCGCGATCTCGATCGTCACTGGCTCCGGATCGATGTCGACACGGGGATCCCAATGCGCAACGCCCATGATCGGCTCGACGATCTTCATCGAGGTCTCGAGCAGCTCCAGATCCTTCGCCTCATGTGTTGCTCCGAGCATGTTCGCGTCGGTCGAGTACGCCTTCTCGACCGAGGAGCTATGCGGCAGCCCGCGCTCGACGAGCCACTCGCTCATCTCCTTGCGGCCGCCGAGCTCCGCGACGAACGCACTGTCGAGCCACGGCTTGTAGATGCGGAGGTGCTCGTTGACGAGCAGCCCGTAGCGGTAGAACCGCTCGATGTCGTTGCCCTTGTACGTCGAGCCGTCTCCCCAGATCTCGACGCCGTGCTCGGCCATCGCCTGCACGAGCTTCGTCCCCGTGACGGCGCGGCCGAGCGGTGTCGTGTTGAAGTAACGCCGGCCGGCGGTCTGGATGTGGAACGCTCCGCACTGCAGCGCTGCGAGCCCTTCGCGGGCGAGCGCCTCCTTGCAGTCGACGAGAAACGCATCCTCGGCGCCGACGGCGAGCGCCTTCTGCGGCACCGCGTCGATGTCCGGTTCGTCGTACTGGCCGAGGTCTGCTGTGAACGCGTAGGGGATCGCGCCGTGCTCGCGCATCCAGGCGAGCGCGCAGCTCGTGTCGAGGCCGCCCGAGAACGCAATGCCGACTCGCTCGCCGATCGGAAGCGAGCCGAGGATCACCGCGCTGTGCTCCGTGGTGCTCATAGGAGGCTTCGCAACTCGGCGGAGAGCTCCGACGGTGTGATGCCGTCGCGGCAGGCGACGAAGACGGTGTTGTCGCCCGCGATCGTGCCCGCGACTTCCTGCAGCGAGGCGGTGTCGATCGCGTCGGCGAGCGCGGCGGCGAAGCCGCGCGGCGTCTTCACGACGAGTGTGGTACCTGAGGCGACCGATTCGCCCATCCACCGACGAAGGGCCGCAGCGAGCTCGTCGATGCGGTCGAGGTCGGCTGCGCCCGGCAGCGCGTAGACGAGCCGGCCCTCGCCGTTGCGCACCTTCACGAGCCCGAGCTGGGTGATGTCGCGCGACACCGTCGCCTGTACGGCGTCGATCCCCTGACCGTGCAGGGCCTCGGCGACCTCGGCCTGCGTCGAGAGCGCTTGCTGCTGCACGAGTCGCAGGATCGTGCCCTGCCGTTCGAACTTCGTGGTCACGCGAGCACCTCGCGGAGCAGCTTCAGGCCGAGTGCGGTCTCCTCGGCGGTGATCGTCAGCGGCGGCGTGAGGCGCAGCGTCTGCTCGCCTGCGCTCCCGATCACGAGGCCGTGGGCGAGCGCTGCTTCGACGATCGGCGCTGCCGGGCGGTCGAGCTCGACGGCAAGCAGCAGGCCAAGCCCACGCACCTCGCCGAACTGCGCGAGCCCGTCGGCCAGCTGCGCCGAGGCTTGCTGCACGTGTGCGAGCAGCGCGTCGTCGATCGTCTCGAGCACCGCGCACGCTGCGGCA
>JACDGR010000451.1 GCA_013821525.1 Actinomycetota bacterium | reverse complement strand
GCCTTGTCCAACTCGGTGCTATCGGCACCTGGGTCAGCTCCTTCATCAACGACCTTGCCGCCGCCTTCTCCCCCACCAACGGGCCCACCTCCGAAGCCGCGAAAATCGTCGCCGGATCCATCCTGGGGCTGAGTGTCTCGATCGGGTTCGTCTTCGGATACCTCCTCACGACCCTGTGGTACCAACGTCGACTGGACCGAGCGCTCCAACCAGAGTGATCCCCATAAACATCCGGGCCAAGCCCACCCGAACGGCATCGCTGTACCGAGCCAGCATGCGCGACTTCCTGCTCCGCGAACATCACTTCGAAACCAGGACACCCCAGCGAGTCAGCCAACTCGCGCAGCTGGCCTACGACATCGCGCTGCGGGCCGCGCCGCACCCATCCACCACAGACGCGGCATAGCGGTAACGCTGCTGCGCCAGCATGGACACTTCGTCGACCACGGTCACCCTGCTACGGCGCTTGAGGCACCCTCGCCATTACAAGCAGCTCGACCGGACCCCGGATCGCCGGGATCGAGTGATCCCGGCGGCACGGTCACCGAGCCGACTCGGCTGCTGACGCTGGACGCGAGAGCTCGCCGAGGACCAGCTGAAGCGCCCGGCCGACCAGAAGAGCGAAATCCTCGAACTGCTCGATCTGAACTGCTCGACGCGCCGACCAGCCACCCCCTCTCCGAGGGTTGCGTTAGAGACAGAAAACCCTTACCCGCTCGCAAGGTGACATCACGGCTTCAGCTATGGCGGTGGGGTGTGCCATTCTGCAGAATCTGATTTGCACACGCACGGTGCATATGCCATATAAGACTAGGCGCCGAGCCCCATCGAGTGCAGGAGGAGATTCAAATGAAATCTGACCTGAAGCGACCGGTTGTGGCAATTATTCTCGCTTTGACGTGCGGGATCGCGCTCGGAGGCTGCAATAGCGCCGAAGTTCGAGACGGTGTCCAGGCAGCCAAACCAATTATCAAGTGGATAATCCCGGCCGCGGGCGCCCCAGCTATTCCCGTATGCATAAAGTACTGCCCGCAACCATAGTTAGACTTTCGCCGGAAGGGATGTCCGTCAAAATGTCAACCCAGCCACCCGACTCGGCGTCAGGGAGCGACACCGAGGAGGATCAGAGGCATCCCACGGTCGAGCTGTTGCTCAAGTTCGGCGCAGTCCCCGCAGCGGTCACGTATGCGGTCCTTTTCGTCGCCTATCGCAACTACTACGATCGACTCGGCGTCGACCCGGAGAGCGTTGGCGCCAACAGCGCCTACATCCTTGCCCGATCTTCGGGTTTTGTCCTCCTGATTCTGGTATTTGTAGCAGTAGCGGCGGCATCGCAGTTGCTCGATAGAAGGCTTTCCGAGGATCATCCTACTAGGCATATCGTCTTTACGAAGCTCGCACTATCGTTGCCTTTCACTTCATTCCTCACGTTCTTATTTAGCCCGAATCTCGCCCCGGCGCTTGTCTATCTTGTCGTATTCGTGGCGGCGGCGGCTCAGACTGTTCCGCTGTCGCTCTTCCGGAAATTTGGCGATTGGACAGATACCATCGTGTACGCATTAATCATAGCGACCGGCTTGATTGCTACCGGGTCGGCCATTGTCAGCAGAGCGCATTTCGAGGCCGATCAGGTCCTGGAAGGCTGCCAAATCGGCGCTGCTCAACTTCTGGCAGTGCCGGTACTAGATGTGTCGGCGCCCAAGGTTACCCTGAACTGGATCGGGCCGACACAACAACGGCCGACTTACTTCTCGAATGAATCGACAATGCCGCAGATGAGCGGACTGTTAGTGGGTCGCGGCACGGGCGAGGAATATGTACTTGTGCGTGATAATGGCTCGTCGAGTGTCCTCCGCATACCGAGTTCTATGGCCGTTGATCGAATTGACCTCACACCTTCTGCCTGTAGCTAGGGATGACTAATGATCGCGATTGTGGTCAATGCGGTGTTTACGTGTGTACTGGTATCTGATCAGAGTCAGCGCACGTGACGGTTAGATCAGGCGGCATCTTTTGAACTCGGGTAGCGGTGGACCCTGCGACCGCTCTGCTGGCTGGCGGTGTCTGCCGGCAGGCGGTGTCTGAGTTCAAGACATCGTTCACACCTGTCGCGGGACATCGTTCACACCCGAGGACAAGGGGAGAACGATGGGGATGGCCAGCTGGTGGTCACCGCGGTACTGATCGAGGGCCGCTCCAAAAGCGAAGTCGCCCGCACCTACGGCGTGTCCCGCCGCTGGGTGATCACCCACGTCCAACGCCTGGTCGAGGGCGAACCCGGCCTGACACCCCGACCACGCCGACCACAATCGAGCCCGGGCCGCACCCCACAAGCCGTCGAGGAGGAGATCGTGGCCCTGCGCAAGGACCTCGATCGCGCAGGCCACAAAGCCGGTGCCGCCACCATCGCCGCCCATCTCCAACAACGCCACAGCCACGCTCCCGCGGTCTCCACGATTTGGCGGATCCTGTCCGCCCGCGGAT
The DNA here is from genome assembly GCA_013821525.1 of Actinomycetota bacterium. Classification (GTDB taxonomy): domain Bacteria; phylum Actinomycetota; class Thermoleophilia; order Gaiellales; family Gaiellaceae; genus PALSA-600. The sequence goes on along the minus strand of JACDGR010000451.1, from coordinate 183 downwards.
TCGTCACCCCACAACCCCACAAACGCCCGAAAAGCAGCTGGCAGCGCTTTGTCGCCGACCTGTGGGGTTCCATAACTCGGCCTGAGCCTGCGAGCTGCGATGATCGGGCACCGGGCATGATCGCCGAAGTGTCACTCCGTCTGCTCTAGATGATCTTCAGCCAGCTATTGACCTGGCTGACAC
>JACDGR010000450.1 GCA_013821525.1 Actinomycetota bacterium | reverse complement strand
GCCCGGATCTGGGCGCGGAGGTCGGCCACGCTCGCCGGCAGCGGATCGTGGTCGTCGTCAGGGTTGAAAGCCGGTAGATCCGCGAGCCGCTCGTAGAGGACGGTGGACACGCCGTCGGGAGCAACCGCCTGTGCCGTTCGCAGAGCAGCGGTATTGGTCGACCCGCTGCGCGTGCTGCCCGACACAAGCAGGATCCTGACAGCGCCGACCACTGGCTCTCCTTCGTTTGCGTTGTGTCCTAATCAGAGCCGCCGCGATGGGCCGTCAAGATCAGCGTGCCGCCCATCGTTGCCAGAGAAGACGTCGAAGATACCAACGTCGCCCACGAGCGCCGTTCGGCGGCTCGCCGACGCGAGATCCCCCGTCCGTGCGAGAAAGTCTGGCGAACTTGACCTTTAGTTGGAGAGGCCAGTCCACACTCACCGGGAGTTCTGATGCGTGTACTACGTCGCAAGCTCGGCCTCGTCTTGATGCTCGCTGTTCCGTTCGCTGTCGCGGCGCCCGCGTCGGCGGCGGTCACGCCGCAGCTGGACGTGACCAGGCACTCTGTCGCCGCCTCGCAGACGCTCGTTTCGCACGGCAGCGCTGCCACGCCCTGGAAGGGCTGGTGAGCGCCCGACAGCAGCGGTCGGACTGAGACCGCTCGTCCACCGGTGACGAGCCGGGTCGGCACGCGCCGGCCCGGCACGCGCGGTGATGCCAAAATTCGTGCTCATGCGGTTCGCCTGTCGCGCCGATAACGGTCTCAGGCAGCGACGCGATGTTGGAATCCGACCCTGATCCGATCCAAGAGTCGCTCGTGCAGCATCGCCGGGATCGGCTGACGCAGCCGCTCGACGCGCGGGAGCGCCGGCAGGCGTGGCCGTTCGCGCTCGGGGTGCTCGTGATCGCGCCGACGCTGCCGCTGGTCGTCAGCTCGCACCGGCAGGTGCCGTGGTTGGCGCTGATCGCGATCGGCCTGCTGTTCGTCGTCAGCGCGCGGATCGAGTTTGAGGTCGGCAGCGGCTCGGCCGTTCCGGCCGAGCTGGCGCTCGTTCCGGCGCTGTTTCTGCTGCCGGCGACGATCGTGCCGTTGACGGTCGCGACCGCGCTGCTGATCGGGGCGCTGCCGGCGTTGCTTCGTGGCCAGCTCCACCGGGAGCGCGCGGCGACCACCGTCGGCTACGCGTGGTACTCGTTTCTGCCCGCGATCGTCGTGCTGGTGGCGGGCGAGCCGCGGCCCGGACTCGGCTCGCTGCCGCTGCTCGGGTTGGTGCTCGCGGCGCAGTTCGGTGGCGACCTGGTGTCGACGCTGCTCGGTGAGCGGCTCGCGCACGGTGTTTCGCCGCGCGCGCTGCTGCGCCCGCTGCTGTGGGTGTTCCTGGTCGACTGCCTGCTCGCTCCGGTCGGCCTGTTGGCGGCGATCGTCAGCGTCGACCGCGGCGCGGCGGTGCTGCTGCTCGTCCCGCTGATGGGCTTGATCGCCGTCTTCGCGCGCGAGCGCGAGGCCCGGATCTCGAACGTCCTCGAGCTGTCCCGGGCCTATCGTGGCACCGCCCTCCTGCTGGGTGACGTGATCGAGGCGGACGACTGGTACACCGGCTCGCACAGCCGGGAGGTGGTCGAGCTGACGATCGCCGTCTGCGACGAGCTTCGAGTCGCGGAGCGCACGCGGCAGCGGGCGGAGCTGGCAGCGCTCCTCCACGACGTCGGCAAGATCACGATCCCGAAGGCGCTGATCTTGAAGCCGGGGGCGTTGACGAGCGAGGAACGACTCGTCGTCGAGTCGCACGCGATCGAAGGGCAACGACTGCTGAACCGGGTCGGCGGCGCCCTTCGGGAGGTCGGCGAGATCGTCCGCGCCTCCCACGAGCGCTGGGACGGCGAGGGGTACCCGGACGGGCTCAGCGGCGAGGAGATCCCGCTGGCGGCGCGGATCGTGTCGTGCTGCGACGCCTTCAACGCCATGACCACCGATCGACCCTACCGACGAGCCGTGGCGGTGCCGGTGGCGATCGAGGAGCTCGAGCGCAACGCCGGCACCCAGTTCGATCCCACCGTCGCCGCCGCGCTCGTGCGCCACGCCCGCACGCGCGTCGCGGGTGAGCCGAGCGCGTCGCAGCGGCACGTCGCGTGAACATGCAGGCCCGGGGGGAAGGTCGCGCCGTCAAGGAACCTCGCCGGGGTGCCGATGTGTTCTGATGTGGGCGCCGTTCCTTCCCTCCGATCCGGGCGATCGGCTCCCGCCTGGACCGCGGTCGCGCTGCTAGCCGTGGCGGTCGCAAGTGGATGTGGAGGGGCCCGTTCGGGCTCGGCCAGCGCCGCGCCCGTCGTCGTTCTGACCGAACGGGATTTCGCCATCGACGCGCCGAAGGTCGTCACTGCCGGCGAGGTCGTGTTCCGTGTCCGCAACGACGGCCCGGACGCGCACGAGCTGCTGGTCGTGCGAGCGCCTAACGGCGACCTGCCGATGCGAAGCGATGGCCTGACGCTGGACGAGGAGCGCCTGCAGCAAAGCGAAGTCGGCGTGCTCGAGCCAGCGGAGTCCTACGCCGTTCGCGAGCTCCGGCTCCGGCTGTCACCGGGGCGCTACGTGCTGTTCTGCAACATGTCGGGGCACTACATCGGCGGCATGCACCAGACCCTGGTCGTGAGGTAGAGGATGCCGTCGCGCCGAGCCTTCCAGCCCTTCGC
>JACDGR010000449.1 GCA_013821525.1 Actinomycetota bacterium | reverse complement strand
CCTCGACGTTGCCTACTCTCGAGGCAGGCCTCGCTGCGCACGGCCTCGAGCTGTCGGACATCCGCCATCTCCTCCTCTCGCACATCCATCTCGACCACGCGGGCGCGGCAGGCCCGATCGTGCGCAAGCACCCACGGCTCACCGTCTGGGTCTCGCCGGTCGGCGCGCCGCATCTGATCGACCCGTCGAAGCTCGAGCGCTCCGCCCGGCGCCTCTATGGCGACCTGTTCGATCCCCTCTGGGGCGAGCTCGCAGCAGTGCCCGCGGCGAACGTTCGCCTCGCGACAGGCGACGTGCTCGGCTGGGACGCGTTCCCGACGACGGGCCACGCCTCCCATCACGTCAGCTACCTGCGAGACGGGACGCTGCTCGCCGGCGACGCGGCTGGCGTACGCATGCCCGACGCCTCATACGTGTTGCCCGTGTCTCCGCCGCCCGATGTCGATGTCGATGGCTGGCACGCAACAGCTGACGCCATTCGTGCCCGCAAACCAGAGCGCCTCGCGCTGATCCATTTCGGCGTGCACGAGGACGTAGAACCGCATCTCGACCGGCTCGAGGCGGAGCTCGACCGCTGGGCAGCCCGCGTGCGCGACGGGATGAATCAGCAAGCGTTCGTGGATGCGGCACTCGCCGACGCAGGCGAGGACGCCGACGCTTACGACCGCGTGGCGCCGTTCTGGCAGTCGTGGCAGGGCATGAAGCGCTACTGGGACCTACGGAACCGGTGAGCCGGCTCGGCCCGCTGCGCGAGCGGGAGTTTCGTCTCCTCTTCGCGGGCCGCACGATCTCGATGGCCGGGAGCGCGATGGCACCGATCGCGCTGGCGTTCGCCGTGCTCGACCTCACCCACTCGACAACCGACCTCGGGCTCGTGCTCGCGGCCAGAACCGTGCCGACGGTCGGCTTCATCCTCTTCGGCGGCGTGATCGCTGACCGCCTGCCGCGACACCGCGTGATGGTCGCGTCGAACCTGACGAGCGGTGCAGGCCAGGCGATCACCGCCGCACTGCTGATCACCGGTCATGCGCAGTTATGGGAGCTCGGCGCGCTGGCCGCCGTCAACGGGTCGTCGTCCGCTTTCTTCATGCCGGCGAGCAGCGGGATCCTCCCGCAAATCGTCGCGGCACCGCTACGCCAGCAAGCGAACGCGATCCTGGGGCTCGCGCGCAACGGCACGAGCATCGTCGGCGCGGCACTCGGCGGTCTGCTCGTGGCCGCCGCCGGCCCCGGCTGGGCGATCGGGATCGACGCAATGAGCTACGGGCTCGCCGCCGCCTTCCTCGCTGCACTCAACCTGCCTCCGGGTCTCCGGATCGAGGGCAGCACCATGTTCAAGGAGCTGCACGACGGCTGGCGGGACTTCTGGTCGCGCACCTGGCTGTGGGCGATCGTGTTGCAGTTCGCGATCGTCAACGCCGTCGGCGCTGGCGCGACCAATGTGCTCGGGCCTTCGGTTGCGAACGCCCACTACGGTGGCGCCGGAGCGTTCGGGGCGATCCTCGCCGCAACGTCCCTCGGCCTCGTCTTGACCGGGACGGTGATGCTGCGCTGGCGGCCGCACCGGCTCCTGCGCACCGCGACGTTCGGCGTGTTCCCGATGGCGCTGCCTCTGATCGCGTTTGCCGGCCCCGCACCGCTCGTCGTCGTGATCGTCGCCGGGTTCGTCTCGGGCGTCGGGATCGAGATCTTCGGCGTCCTGTGGGACACCGCGATGCAGCAGGAGATCCCCGGCGAGAAGCTCTCACGGCTCTCGGCCTACGACATGCTCGGATCGCTGGTGCTGATCCCGATCGCGCTCGCGACGGCCGGGCCGGTCGCCCAGGTCATTGGCCAGCGCCGGACTTTCATCGGTGCGGCCGTGCTGATCGTCGTCATGACCGCGCTCGTCCTGCTCTCCCGGGACGTCCGCGACCTGGAACGCAAAACGATCTGACGCAAGCCTCTAGCTCTCGCGCAGCACGTTCGAGCCCGACGTCTGCGCGAGCGCGAGGACGACGATCTCGTCGATGTTCACGTTCGGTCGGCGCGTGAGCGCGAACATGATGCAGTCAGCGATGTCCTCTGGCCCGAGCGGACCGCCCATCGCGACGTTCTTGTAGAACGGGGCGGCCTTCGACTCATCGCCCTTGAAGCGGACGTTCGTGAAGTTCGTCTCTACCATCCCCGGCGCGACGTTTGTGATCCGCACGGGCTTTCCTTGCAGGTCGTCGCGGAGAGCACGTGTGTAGCCGTGCACTGCGAACTTCGACGCGACGTACGACGAGCCGCTCGCATACGACCAGATCCCCGCGACCGATCCAAGGTTGACGATGTGCCCGCCCTCCTCGTCGATCAGGCGTGGCAGGCAGAGCCGCGTGATCCGCATCAGCCCGAGCACGTTCGTCTCGATCACCTGACGCTCGTCCTCTTCCTTCGCCTCCCAGGCCGGATCGCGTCCGAGGGCGAGGCCCGCATTGTTGACGAGGATGTCCAGGCCACCGAGCTCCTCGACGGCCCGCTCGACGAAGCGCTCGCAGCTCGCCTGGTCACGAACATCGAGCGTGCCCTTCGAGCGGGAGCCCGTGACGACACGCGCACCCTCCTCCTCGAGGGCGCTGATCGTCGCAGCACCGATGCCGCTCGTGCCGCCGGTGACAATCGCCCGCTTGCCGTCTAATTTCCCCACGCACACAGC
>JACDGR010000448.1 GCA_013821525.1 Actinomycetota bacterium | reverse complement strand
GCATACACCTGCTCCCAGACCCTCGCCGCGGCGTCGAAGCGCAGATACCGCGTCCCACAGGTGGGCATCAGATGCAGAGCCTTCAGCGTCTCGGTATCACCGTTGAGCTGGCTAAGGAGTTGCTCCTCGAACTGCTCGAACCTGCCTCCCGAGATCACGCACACTTGGAACCTCCCCAGCAACCGGTTCAGGAGACCGGCCATCTGCGTGCTGATCGGCGACTTGCTGTCGGCCAGCGTGTTGTCGAGATCAAACGCGATCAGACGTCTCTTCATCCTTGCGCCGCGGTCATCGGTTGACTCAACCAGCGATCTGCGCGGACTGCTCGAACGTCGCCGATCACGAACGCGACCCGTCCGATGAAACGAAAGCGCGGAGCAAGCGGCCACGCCGGATGAGACTGGCGCCATCCGACCCAACCCCACCATTTCCCAGTTGCATCTGCCATCTCCTCGCTGCAATAACCAGCGCTTCGGTTGTCGTCAGGCGCCGGTCGCCGACTCGCCGGTTTCCCGGTTCGGGTGATCGATGTTCACCGCCGGCAGGTCCTCTACCTGCTGCTTGTTCAGGTTGAGTCGGATGCCGTCGGTCACGTTGGTGACGGCGCCGATCGGGATCGCGACGTCCTTGCGACCCCAGAGGTGCCCTTTCTGCAGCAGCACATGGGTGAGGCGATGGCTCTCGGTGTCGATCACGAGTCCCTGAACGTGGCCGATCTCGCCGTCGCTGGCGTGCACCTGCGCTCCTCGACGAATGCCCACCTCGCCCACGGGAACAGTGTCGGTCGTGACGGCCTGCGGGCCGCTGATCGCACCGAGGTCCATGTCGCCTGTGCCCATCCCGCCCATGCCGAACCCGTAGTACGGCCAGACGAGGACATGCCCGCGGTCGTAGCCCGGGTAGCCTTCGCCGTCCTGGAGGAAGTGGGTCTCTTCGGCCGGCTCGAGGTTCTGGAGCTCCGCCGCGGTGCAGCGGAGCTCGACCTCAGCCGCCGTCTCATCGACGAGGGCGAGCGGGACGATCCGGCCGACATCGCTCCCGCGGGCCGGATCGACCACGAGATGGGTGACGGCGCGGGCGAGCGGGTCGACGATCACCCGACTGAGCTTGCCGCAGACCCCGTCGCTGCAGCGCACCTCGCTGCCGATCAGGAACTGTGTCGTCTTCGTCATCGCAATCCTCCTCGTTGTTGCAATCCGGACGTGCTTGTCAGTGCGTTCCGATCGTTTGGGGTTCACTGCTTGACTCGTTTGTCGAGAGCTGCGCGAGTGGTGCGGCCGCGTTGGCTTCACGGTTGAGGAATGCGCCGAGCTCCTGGATCGTGCTCATCAACGGCGCCGGGAACACGACCGTAGAGTTCTTGTCGACGGCTATCTCGACCAGCGTCTGCAAGTTACGGAGCTGCAGCGCCAACGGGTGCGCCATCATCACGTCGGCGGCCTTCGCGAGCTCGCCGGCGGCTAGCGCCTCGCCCTCGGCGGCGATGATCTTCGCCCGCTTCTCCCGCTCGGCCTCGGCCTGCCGGGCCATCGCGCGCTTCATGCTCTCGGGCAGCTGGATGTCCTTCAGCTCCACGAGCGTCACCTGGACACCCCAGTCCTCGGTCTGGACATCAAGGATCTCGCGGATGCTCTTATTCAGCTCATTGGTGTCGGAGAGAGTCTCGTCGAGGGTGTGCCGGCCTACCACAGCACGGAGCGTCGTCTGTGCGATCTGATTGATCGCCGAGGCGACGTTCTCGATCGCGACCACAGCCCGAACAGCGTCGACAACCTTGTAGTAGGCAACCGCCGAAACGTCAACGGAGACGTTGTCGCGGGTGATGATCCCCTGCGACTCAATCGGCATCGTCACGATCCGCAACGAAACACGACTGATCCGATCGACCAACGGGATGATCACAATCAGCCCAGGCCCGAACGCGTCGTCGCCAACGCGGCCAAGGCGGAACTTCACCGCCCGCTCGTACTGCTTAAGAATATGCACCGACGACGCCACAACCAACAGCGCGACCACCACGACCACAACGACCACTACCAAGACGACGCTCATGTCGTCTCCTTCCCGCCGGCAAAGCCGACACTGTTAGAGGGCGCGCTCAGCGGGTCGGCGGAACTCCGCAGCGAGAACCGCAGAGTTCCGAAATCCGCCGTTTGTACGCCGTTCAAAGACACGATGACCAGGTGCGGCCGCGGCGCTGCGCCACTGTATCGCTTCGGCGACCGCTCTTGAGCGTCTGCTTCCTGGTTGCCATCACGACTCCCTTTCGTGTTGAGTTGAACCGCTCGCACAGTCGCGCCAAAAGTCTTTAGCGCTTCGGCAACCGCGAGCGCAACTGCTCGATGCGCGCCCGATTCTTCGGAACGCGGGCGGCCTTCTGCGCCTCAGCGAGCAGACGCCTGCCAGCCGGGCTTCGCGCCAACTTGATCGCCCTTCCGACTAGAGACGCCACTCGCTCCTCCTTGCTCGCAAACTGGAGATCAAACCAGGAAGCCGAGGCAGCGCGCGGAGCACGCGCGCCACCTCGTGCAAACCAGCCGGTTACTGCTCGAGGCTTTCTCCCCGTTCGACGTCGCCCCGCCAGGCACCCGAAGAGGCGCCGCGCGCCCCGATCAGGTCTTTGAACCTCCCAAGGTCGGCGCGGACACGCCGCCGGTCGGCACCGGTAACGCTGCCAACC
>JACDGR010000447.1 GCA_013821525.1 Actinomycetota bacterium | reverse complement strand
GGACAAGGCCGCCGCAGAGGTGACGCGCGAGGTTCCCGACGCCGACCCGCCGGAGGCGATCCCGCCGGTGCTTCGCCGGGGCAAGCGCGAGCTGCGGCTCTCGAATCTCGACAAGCCGTTCTGGCCGGAAGAGGGGATCACGAAGGGCGATCTGCTCGCCTACTACCGCGCGGTCGCACCGGTGCTCGTCCCGCATCTGAAGAACCGTCCGTTCACGATGCGCCGCTACCCCGACGGCGCGAGCGGCAAGGCGTTCTTCCAGAAGGACGCGCCGAAGCACATGCCCGAGTGGATCCCGACCTTCCACGCGCTCGTCTCGACGCGGGAGAAAGCGAAGACGAAGAAGTGGATCGACTTCCCGGTCGTGGGCGACGAGCTCGCACTCCTCTGGATGGTGAACATGGGGTGCATCGACATGAACAGCTGGTACTCGCGCATCGACCGCCCGGATCGTGCGGACTTCGTGCTGTTCGATCTCGACCCGACCCCCGAGGTGCCGTGGGGTCAGACGGTCGAGGTCGCGCTGATCCTGAAGGAGCTGCTCGACCAGCTCGGGCTCGCGTCCTTCCCGAAGACCTCGGGTGGCAAGGGAATCCACATCCTCGTCCCGCTCGACCGCCGCTCGAGCTTCGAGGACACGCGGGCGTTCGCCGAGTTCGTCGCAGGTGCGATCGCGCGCACGCACCCGAAGCTCGCGACGACCGAGTGGTCGAAGGCTCGCCGGCGCGGCGTGCTGATCGATGCGAATCAAAACGGTGAGGGAAAGACGATCGCGTCCGCGTACTCGGTGCGTCCGAAGCCGGGCGCTCCGGTGTCGACGCCCCTCACCTGGGACGAGGTAGACGGCAAGCTCAATCCGGCGATCTACACGATGCCGGTCGTCCTCGAGCGCGTTCGGACGCTCGGCGACGTCTATGCGGACGTGCTGACGACGAAAGGGTCACTCGCGAAGGCCCTCCGCGCGTTGTCCTGACGGATCTCAGGGCTTCGGGACCGTCGGCCGCGTACGCGCCGCCTCCTTGGCAACGGCGATCTCCCTGCCGTCGATCACCGCGTAGCGGAGCGCGATCGCGCTCAGCTCGTCGGAGGCTTCCTTGACGGCCTTCCCGAGCTTGGCATCGAGCGTCGCCGGGTCGTCGAGATACAGCATGCGCGTCCAGAACGTCGTCAGGACGATCGAGACCCAGGGCATGAAGATCGCGTTGCGCTCGAGCGCTGCGGACGGCCGCTGGATGAAGAACGCGGCGAAGATCCCCACCGTCAGTCCCGACAGGCCCACCGCCGCGACCGCTTCGCCGACAGTCGTCGCCTGGAGGCCTTTCACGAAGGCAGCGATCACCGCCGCGAGCCCGAAGACGAGCATCGCGATGTAGCCGGCGAAGACCGCGCGGTACGATCTCCGCAGGTACGCCGTCGTGCGTGCAAGCGTCTCTACGTCGTCCCTGAGGACGGCGGCTGCGAGCTCGCGCAGCTGCGCCGTCGTCTCGACCGGATCCCCGTGCCGCGGGCGGGGCAGCCGCATCTCCATGGCCTACCCTCCGTCTTTCGATTGTGTCGTGCCGTTTCCGTGTTGAACCTACGTCAACGAGCGCACGCCGTCTACCACGAGTTGGACTGCGATCGCCGAGAGCAGCAATCCGAAGACGCGCGTCAGGAAGCTGAGGATCGCGGGGTTGGCCGCTCGCGTGACGCGCTCGGCGACGATCAGCGCCACCCCGACGCAGGCGACCGCCGCGATGATCGCGGCGATCACTGCGATGTGCCCCCCGGCGCCCGGGTGCGCGCGCCAGAGGACGATCGAGGTGGCGATCGCACCGGGGCCCGCGACGAGCGGGGTCGCCAGCGGGACGAGCGCGATGTCCTCCGGCATGTCCCCGTCGCCTCCGGGGAAGTCCGAGCCGCGGAGCATCTCGAGCGCGACGAGCATCAGCAGCAGACCGCCGGCGATCGACAGCGACCCGAGGGAGACGTGCAGGTAGCGCAGCACGATCTCGCCGAATACGGCGAAGCCGAGGATCAGCGCACCCGCCGCGGCGACCGCGCGCACCGCGGCACGCTGACGTTGGCGTGGGGTGAGGTGCCGTGTGATCGCGACGAAGATCGGCGCGTTGCCGATCGGGTCCGTGATCACGAAGAGCGTCACGAACGTCTCGCCGAAGGCTCGCAGGATCATGCCGCGGCCCCGATCATGCGGCGCCGAGAAGCGGCAGCACGCCGTCGAGCCCGTCGAGGGAGACGGGCACGGGGGAGGTGAAGTCCTTTCGCAGCAGCTCCAGGTCGAGGTGCTCGAGCGGCTCGCCACGCGGGCTGACGACGTGGCTGCCGGTCTCCGTGTAGCCGAACTTGCGCGATACGCCGAGGGACGGTGGGTTGCGGGAGATCGCCCCCGACACGGCTCGCTCAGCCCCGAGTCCCACGAATGCGAGCTGCAGGACACCCGCGCGCATCTCGGTTCCCAAGCCGCGTCCCTGCCAGTCCCGACCGAGCCACGACCCGGTCGCGACCGTCCTCGTCTCGGCGAAGCGCTCGGCGTTCACGCCCTGCGTGCCGATCGGGCGGCCCTCGTGGAAGGCGAGCAGGTTCAGCTGCCAGCGTTCGGGCCGCGAGTCGCGTAGAGCGTCCTCGTGGAACGCCACCAGCGAGCTCTCCGTCAGCGTGTCCGTCCAGGGAAACTCGAAGGGC
>JACDGR010000446.1 GCA_013821525.1 Actinomycetota bacterium | reverse complement strand
AGGCGCTGACCGACGCTGAGATCGCGCCGATCCGCGTGCACCGCGGGGCTCGACGGGCAAGACGTGCGCCGGATCGTAGGCAACGGAGGCACGCTCGGTCGCGTAGTTGACCGTCGCGGTGACGCCGTCGACCCTGTTGAGACGCTGCTCAACGCGCGCCGCGCACGAGGCGCAGGTCATGCCGTCGATCGGCGTTCGAGCCGCACCCGATCAGGCCCGACACGCGATCTAAATACCTCACCGGGGTATTCACAGACGAAGCCTAGCACTGCCGCCGTGCGTCGCAAGCGTCAGGCCGCGAGCAGCTGGGCGTACACGCGGACGTAGTCGTCGACCATGCGCGACGCAGAGAACCGCTCGAGGGCGCGCGCGCGGCACGCCGCTCGGTCGAGCGCGACCGTCTGCTCGACAGCGCCCACGGCTCCCGCGACGTCCTCGACCAGGAGACCGGTGACGCCCTCGTCCACCACCTCCGGCATCGACCCTCGACTGAACGCGAGCACTGGCGTGCCGCACGTCATCGACTCGACGACCGAGAGGCCGAACGGCTCGGCGAACTCGACAGGGTGCAGTAACGCCGCGGCACCGCCGAGCAACTCCGCGCGGCGTGACGGGCCGACGGAGCCGTGGTAGGTGACGCGATCGCCTTCGATATGGGGCTCGACGCATTCGTTGAAGTAGCCGCGATCCTGCACGATCCCGCAGAGCTCGAGACGCCTGCCAGTTGCGGCTGCGATCGCGATCGCGGCGGCCGTGCCCTTATCGGGATGAATGCGCCCGAAGGACACGAGCGCCTCGCCTCCCCCCTCGCCGAACGGCAGCTCGGCTGCGTCAACTCCGTGGTAGACGTTCGCGACGTAGTCGACTCCCGGCGCGCGGTCTGCGAAGGAGATCGAGACGAAGGCCGAGGTCGCACGCTCGTAGACAGGCAGGATCGATGGCCCTGAAAAGCCGTGCACCGTGGTCACGATCGGCGCCCTCGAGAGCGATTCGAAGGCAAGTGGAAGCCAGTCGAGGTGGTTGTGCACGATGTCGAACTCGCCCGAGCGCCGCAGCGCGTGCGCGACGTGCATCGCCTCCCACACGCGGCCGTCGCGCTCTCCGTCCTCGGCGTACCCCGTCGCGGCAACGCCGTCGAGCTTTGCTCTGGTAACAGAGTCGAGCGTCGCAAAAAGCGTCACATCGACACCGCGCTCGTGCAAGCCGTCGGCGATCAGGCCCGCGATGCGCTCCCACGGGCCGTAGTCGTGCGGCGGTGTCCGCCACGCGATCGAGCCGAGAACTGCAACCTTCACGGGGTGGGCGCAGCGAGCACGGCGGCGAGCACGTCGTCGAACGAGGCTGTTGCGAGGCAGATCGACGTGTCTGCCCCACCGTAGTAGAGGCGCAGCTCACCGGAGCTCTCGTCATGGACGACGCCGCACGGGAAGAGAGCGTTCGGAACGTCGCCGCTCCGCTCGTAAGGCTCACTCGGCGAGAGCACCCAGTCGGTCGTCCGGCGCAACACCCGGGTGGGTTCCTCGAGATCGAGCAACGCGAGACCGACTCGGTAGATCGCCCCCGAGACCGTCTCCTTGACGCCGTGGTAGATAAGCAACCAGCCGTGCTCCGTCTTCAGGAGCGGCGGCCCGATCCCGATGCGCAGCGAATCCCACCAGGCGCCCTGGCGGGCCTGCATGACGACTTCCGGCGTGCTCCAACTGCGCAGGTCCGCAGACCGCGACAGCGAGATGCCCGCGTGCGTCGCTGCGAAGCCCGAGGTGGGTCGGTGGAAGAGGATCCACTTGCCGCCGACGCGCTCGGGCAGGAGCGCCGCGTTCTTGTCCTCTGGGGCGACGACGATTCCGATCCGCTCGACCGTGCTGAAGTCCTCCGTTGTCGCAAGGAAGACCGCCGGCCCACCCGGCCCGTACGAGGTACACGAGATGACGTGTCGCCCGAGCTCCTCAACCCACACGGCGCGCGCATCCTCGAAGCCCCACTGCTCTTCCTCGTTCCCCGGGATCGGCGCGAGCAGGGGCTCGGGCTCGACGATCCAGCCGTCGACGCCGTTCTCGGAACGGGCGACGTCGAGGCGCGAGATGCCGGACCGCGTCTCGACGCGCGCGAGCAAGACGGTCTCGCCCCCGACGACGACCGCTGCAGGGTTGAAAACCACGTTGACCGCCGTCGGCCAATCAGCGGCGGTCAGGATCGGGTTCGCCGGGTGCCGGTGGAAGAGCTCGGACTGCGCTGTCATGCCGCCGACCTCGCGCGGGTTGCGGCTCGTACGACACGCGGCAGCCCGGCCGCGTCGAGCAGGAGCTGCGCACGGTGAAACGCGAGCGTCGACTCCGCTCCTTCGTTCTGATTGATGTCGTCGGCCTCGAGCCCGTCACTGCAGCCACCGGTTGCAAAGTCGTACAACGGCCGGCCCAGATGGTTGCGGCCCAGGAACCACTCGAACGCTCGTCGCGCACGCGCGCCGTGCGCGGGATCGCCGGTCACCGTGAACGCCGCCAGCTCGGCCTCCACGAATGCAGAGGCATCGAGTGGCTGCTCGTCGCCGGTACCGGGAGCAGCCTCGCTGCGGTGCCGGCCGCGGTGGCCAGGCAGGCGCAGCGAACCGTTGGAGAGCCCACACTCGTCGCCCAGCCAGGCGAGCGACTCGAGCCCGCGTGCGACCGTGGCCTCGCGGCCGAGGGC
>JACDGR010000056.1 GCA_013821525.1 Actinomycetota bacterium | reverse complement strand
CAAGTGCCGCGAGGATCGCGCTCAGGCTCGTCGCGACGAGCTGCGTGATCAGCAGCAGGCGCTTGCGGTCGACTCGGTCGGCGAGGTTCCCGGCCCAGACGGAGAGCAGGAGCACAGGTACGAACTGGCAGAAGTTGAGCACGCCGAGCAGGAACGCCGAGTGCGTCAGCCGGAACACGAGGATCGAGGCGGCGAGGTTCTGGAACCAGGTGCCGCTCGCCGAGCTGGCGTTTCCGACGAAGTACGGCCCGAAATTGCGCGAGCGAATCACCCGCCAGGCGGCGGACGGGCCGACCGCAGCAGCCACGTTCTAGGCTCGCCCCGTCTTGTGCAGCTGCTCGTAGATGCGCCGTGCGGTCTTTGCCGGCACACCGGCGACACCCTCGAGCTCCTCCTGCGACGCCGCAGCGACGCGTTCCGCCGACCCGAAATGCTGGAGCAACGCACGGCGCCGCGCCGGCCCGACACCCTCGAGCTGATCGAACATCGACGTGCGCGAGGCGGCATCGCGCCGCTGCCGGTGGAACGTGATCGCAAAACGGTGCGCCTCGTCGCGGATGCGACGCAGCAGCTGCAGACCGGAGGAGTGCTCGGGCAACAGGATCGGGTCGGAGCGTCCGGGCACGAAGATCTCCTCGATGCGCTTGGCCAGCGAGATCACCGCAACGCGCGGCAGGTCGAGCTCCTGCATCGCAGCGAGAGCTGCCGAGAGCTGTCCCTTGCCGCCGTCGATCACGACGAGATTCGGCGCAGCGGCGAACGACTCGTTCCACTCGGCCGACCCTGGATCGGCAGCGAGCCGCGTGAACCGACGCGAGATCACCTCGCGCATCGATGCGAAGTCGTCCTGGCCGTCGACATCGCGGATCGCGAACTTGCGGTAATGGCCCTTCTTCGCGACCGCGTCCTCGAAGACGACCATCGAGCCGACTACCTCCTGGCCCTGGATATTCGAGATGTCGAAGCACTCGATGCGGAGCGGGAGCGACTCGAGGTTGAGCGCCTCGCGCAGCTCCTCGAGAGCCTCGATGCGACGCGCGCGCCGCGTCTCCGTCGCGAACGTCTCCCCTTCGAGCGCCAGCACTGCGTTCTGCTGGGCGAGCTCCTGGATCCGCCGCTTCTCGCCCCGCTCGGGTGAGCGCACCTCGACGCGTGAGCCTCGCCGCTCCGACAGGAACGCCTCGAGCGCGGTGGTGTCGCCGGCGCCCGGTGGGATGAGGATCTGCGGGGGGATCGAGGGTGCCGAGCCGTAGTACTCGAGGCAGAACTGCTCGAGCACCTCGTCGACCTCCTCCCCGGCCGCGTTCTCGAGATGGAATGAGAAGCGGTCGACCATGCGTCCCTCGCGCAGCGGGAACACCTGCACGGCCGCGCGCTCCTCGGAGACGGCGACGCCGATCACGTCGATCGTCCCCATCGACTTGCGCTCTACGGCCTGGCGTTCGGAGAGACCCTGAATCGCCTTCAGGCGGTTGCGGTACCGCGCGGCGTCCTCGAATCGCTCCTCGCTCGCCGCTTCCCGCATCTGTGCTTCGAGCCGGCGCCGGATCGGTCGCGCATCGCCCGAGAGGAACTCGATCACCTGGTCGATCAGCTCGCGGTAATCGTCCTTCGAGATGTAGTTGACGCACGGAGCGTGGCAGCGTTCAATGTGGAAGTCGAGGCACGGGATGCCGCTGTGACGCCCCGGCTGCGGCCCTTCGCACGGCCGGTAGCGGAAGACGCGGTTCAGCACGTCGAGGGTCTCGCGCACCTTCTTCGCGTTCGCGTACGGGCCGAAGTAGACGACGCCGCGCCGGTGGCGCTCGCGCGTGAACATCACCCGCGGGTAGTCGTCCTCGAGCGTAACGGCGATGTAGGGAAACGACTTGTCGTCGCGCAGGCGCACGTTGAACGTCGGCCGGTGGCGCTTGACGAGGTTCTGCTCGAGGTGCAGCGCCTCGACCTCGGTGCCGGTGACGATCGTCTCGATCGTCTCCACCCGGGTCGTCATGTGGCGAATCCCGGCGCGCGTGTCGCTGGAGCCGGCCTGGAAGTACGAACGCACCCGCGGGCGGAGCGATTTCGCCTTGCCGACGTAGAGCACCTCACCCGCCCCGTTGCGAAAGAGGTAAACACCCGGCTTCGTCGGGAGGCGCTTCAGCTGCTCCTCGATCCGGCTGCCAGGCATCGCATTCCAGCGTACCCAGCGTCTCTTTCGTGCTGCCCCGGGGTGACGTGGCCCAGAAAGGCCCGTCCATCATGCGAGGTTGACTACGTGGTGTCAGACACCAAGGTGTGAACCTCGCACGGAAGACCCGTCCCCTTTTGCGGGTTCTGTACCGATTGCTTTCGGGAACGGGAGCGAGGTGCTCCGCCCCCTCCTCCGGTTGTCGCTGATCGGCTTCGTGCTGCTCGCGCTGGCGGGCTGCGGCGGCAAGGGTTCCGCGCCGGGCGACGGTGCGAGCACCGAGCCTCGGTTCGTCGTCGGGGCCGTCGAGGATTCGGCGAAATGGGCTCCCGACCCGGGCGCCTCGATGCGGCAGGCGCACGACTCGGGGTTCCGGGCGATCGTCCTCAGCGCGCTCTGGGAGCCCGGCACGACTCCCGCCACGCTCCTGCCACCGCTGCGCCGGGCGGTCGACGCCGCCGCTGCCGCAGGCATCCACCCCGTACTCGCCGTCTACCAGCTCAGCTCGGCGACGCCGACGGATCCACTTGCGCGATCGGCGTTCGCTGCGTTCGCTGCCGCGCTGGCTCGCTCCCTGCCCGACGTCGGCAGCGTGATCGTCGGCAACGAGCCGAACATCAACCTCTTCTGGCAGCCGCAGTTCGGGCCCGACGGCTCGGATGCCGCCGCAGACCGGTTCGAGCCGCTCCTTGCCGAGACCTACGACGCGCTGAAAGCTGTCCGTGGCGAGATCGAGGTGGTCGGCGCAGGGCTTGCCCCGCGCGGCGGTGACGATCCGACCGCCTCACGGCAGACCCACTCGCTAACGAGCTTCCTCCGCGACCTCGGCCGCGCCTACCGGGAGAGTGGTCGCGCGAAGCCGATCATGGACGCCCTCTCGATCCACGTCTACGGCGAGACCCCGAAGATCCCACCGAGCTTCACGCATCCGCACTCGACGTCGATCGGGATCGCCGACTATAGGACGCTCGTGCACCTACTCGGAGCCGCCTTCGACGGCACCGCCCAGCGCGGATCAAAGCTGCCGATCCTCTACGGAGAGTACGGCGTCGAGACGACGATTCCCGCCCGCAAAGCGGGGCTGTACACAGGCAGCGAGGTCGTCAGAACGGTCGACGAGGCCACCCAGGCCCGGTACTACATCGACGCGATCCGGCTCGCACGCCGCCAGCCGACCGTCGAGGGGCTCTACCTCTTCCACGTCGTCGACGAACAGCCCCTCACCGGTCTGCAGAGCGGGACTCGCTACGCCGACGGCACGCCGAAGAGCAGCGAGGCGGCTGTTCGGGCGGCCGCCGAGCGTTAGATGGTTGATGCCACGATTGCGCCCGTCCAGGGACGGCCCAGACACGGCGCAGGCGGTCAGGATCCGCCCCTGACCCCACGCCCACGTGGCACCAACCATCTAGCCTGTCGGCGATGAGCGACGACGCCGGCCAGTACATCGCCTACACGTTCTTCCGCGCCGATCCTGCCTGGCGCAGGCTGCCGGTCGAGGAGCGCGCCGCGGCGAAAGATGCCTTCGCCGAGGTGGTCGAGGATTTCGCGCCCCGCTTCGAATCGCTCCGCACGTACTCGACCTCCGGCGTTCGGCCCGAGACCGATTTCTTCCTCTGGAAGATCACGAATCGCTACGACGATCTCGGAGAGCTCGGCGCCGCGCTGAACGCAACGGCGCTGGCCGGCTGGCTCGAGACGCCGTACTCCTACCTCGGAACGACGAGGGCCTCGGAGTACACATCGGCACGCAAAGCACGCAAGATCGTGCCCAAGGGATCGCCGTACCTCGTCGTTTACCCATTCGTGAAGCTGAGGCCCTGGTACGCGCTGCCAGAGGCCGACCGGCAGCGCGCGATGGCCGAGCACATCCAGATCGGCCGCGAGGAGTTCCCGACGATCCACAACCACACGACGTACTCATTCGGGATCGACGACCAGGAGTTCATGACCGCCTTCGAGTGCGACGAGCCGGCCGACTTCATGCACCTGATGCTCCGTCTGCGCGACTCCGAGGCTTCCCGTTACACCGAGCGCGACACGCCGATCTTCGTCGGCCAGGGCATGCCCGTGCGCGAGGCGCTCGGCCGCCTCGACGGCGTCGCGTCACTCGTCGAACAGCACGGTTAAGCGCCGCACCTCGCCGCGTTCGTGCACGAGCACGAAGCGGCCGGTTCCGCCCTTCGACCAAGCGAACGCCGCGACGACGGTCGTCTCGTCGTTCTCCTGAACTCCGAGCGGCTGAATCGTGTCGTCGGGCGGTTGCTCGCGGTAGGCTCGCCGGATCGCGTCGATGCCGGCGAACGGGCCGACCGGGACGTTCTCGAACTGCACCTCGGCCTCGGGTGCGAAGCGCGAGAGCATCGGCTCCCAATCGCCGGACTCGACGCCGTGATTGAACGCGCGCAGGTGCGCGGTCATCAGTTCCGCCCCGGTCACGAGAGGTTCCTCTGACCCCTCCAAGTCCGCACCGCGCTGTAGGCGCACACCGCCGCGACGACGAAGAACACGAGCGCGTCCGGGCCGCTCAGCCCTTCCAAGAAGTACCACCCGATGTCGGCGACCAGGAGTGCGACCGCGCCGTAGACGACCCACTGCTGACGTGGCGGCCAAACGCTGATCTCGCGCCGGCCGAAGTCCCGCCAGAAGAAGTAAGCGACAACCGCAATCGCGATGATGAACGCAAAGCGCAGGAGCGTGCCGGCGGTCGCAAGCGCAGTCTGTTGGTTGAGAACGACCACCAGCGCGGCGAGACCGGCGAGCACCAGCAGGTTGCGGACGAACGGGCTCATGCGGTCATGTAGGCGCGCACGCCCAGCGCGGCCGCGACGAGCGTGGCGACCGCGAACCAGAGCAATCGCGCCCTCGGCTCCGACGGCGCATAGAGCCAGGGCGACAGGACGGCGAGCAGCGCGAATGTCCCGTAGGCGTAGTGGAGGTGGTCGGCGGCGCGCCGGTGGTCGGAGAGCAGCAGCAGACCGATCCCGACCTGCGCGACGATCAAGGTCTGGGCCAGCGCCAGCAACTGCGCGACGCTCGCGCCCGCTCTGCCACGGCGCCGAGCGACGAACGCGGCGACCGACGCCGCAACGCAGACCAGGATCAGCAGGAATGCGTTCCCATGATGGGCCGTTAGCATCGGAGACGAAAACTACAGAGGGGGACCTATCGTGGTGGAAGAAGGCAAGCCAGCGCCTGACTTCGAGTTGAAGAGCGACAGCGGCAAAACCGTCAAGCTCTCCGATCTTCGTGGCAAGCAGGTCGTTCTCTACTTCTATCCGAAGGACGACACGCCCGGGTGCACGGCGCACGCTTGCGGGATCCGCGACGCATATGGCGAGTTCGAGCAGGCGGGCGCGGTTGTGCTCGGCGTCTCACCCGATGGCGAGGCCTCGCACGTCAAGTTCAAGCAGAAGTACGAGCTGCCGTTCACACTCCTCGCCGACAGCGGCCATGAGGTGGCGGAGCGCTACGGGGTCTGGGGCGAGAAGAAGTTCATGGGCAAGACGTACATGGGCGTCGCCCGCTCGACCTTCGTGATCGGCGAGGACGGGAACGTCAAGCGGGTCATGCACAAGGTGAAGCCCGCCTCGCACGCCGACGACGTGCTCGCAGCGCTGCAGTCCTGAGCGGCGCGCTGCGGTCTACGACGCCGCTCGGGCGTCGCAGACCGCCGCGCGCAGTCGCGGATGGGGCCTAGGCGAGCGAGACGACGGACTCGTCGTGCTCAGCAGCGCTGTAGTCGTCACCGAGCTTCGCGCGCAGCGTCTCTGCGAGCTCGCCGCTCTGCTCGAGCTCCTCGACGATGTCGGCGCCACCGACCAGCTCGCCCTTGACGAACACCTGTGGGATCGTCGGCCAACCGGAGATTGCCGAGAGCTCCTGGCGGATTGCCGGATCCGGCAGCACGTCGACCGCGGTCACCGACGCACCGGCGCGGCGTAGCGCCTTCAGAGCGCGGTCGGAGTTGCCGCACATTGCGAACGACGGCGTGCCCTTCATGAAGATGGCGACGTCGGATCCGTCGATCACTTGCTTGATCTTGTCGGTGTAGCTCACGCTGCTCCCTTTGTCTTGATTCGAAGTTCGTGGATCGTCCCGTCGGCGAGCAGCGCCGCGAGCGCCTCGTACACGCGTCGATGCTGCTCGACGAGCGACAGCCCGGCCAGCGAGACGTCGGTCACGACGACCTGAAAGTGATCGCCCCCGCCCGTCCTGTCGAGCACGTCCAGCTCGGTCGCGGTCGGGAAGGCGGCCTCGAGAAGCTGCCGCAAAGGCTGAGTGCTCATCCTTCGATCGTACCGAGCACGAGGCGGTCGCCGGTCTGAACACCGGCCGCTGCACCGTCTGCGACCTCGATCACGACCTTCGCGCCGCGACGTGAGGCCATCTTCCACGGCTGCAACCCTCGCTCGACGTCGATCACGTTGAGGTCGCGGTCGAGGAAGATCGCGTCGATCGCAAACCGCATGAAGAACATGTGGATCGAGCCGGCAGGACGGAAATACATGCCCTCGCCCGCCGCGAGCCCACTGCGTCCCAGCAGGCCGCGCAGACGCTGCCAGGGGCGAATCGCAAGCAGACAGCTCGAGCACACGAGGGTGCCGTCTGCCGTTGTCAAGGTTGTTGTCTGCATCCGCAACAGTGTCATCGATCTCACCCGTCGGGGTGTCACCCGACCCAGCGATCTTCGACATGCGCGCGCAAGTTTCCCCCAGAAGGGGCTTCTTCGCATTCACCACGTGTCGTACAACACGACGCAACCACAGCACACACCGGCGAAGCGGCGCGCCACAAATCACGAAGGAGCACCAGTTGGGCGCCACCGTTTCTCGGATCTCCACACAGAGGGTCTTCGCATCTCGTGACGTGAGCCGTCGCGCAGAAGGTCAGACGACCGCAGCCGATTTCACCACCGTGGCCGGACAGGTCTAGGCCGCCGCATGTCCACCTTTACCTCACCGGATTCGACCAGTACCTGGCACGACGGCGAAGATGAGCGCAAGCAAGAACGCGTACTCCGTCATCGTCTGGCCCGACGGTCGGGTGGGCCGGTGGTGCTGACGATGCCCGCCCAGATCACACGGTCGAAGTAGCCGCTCAACGTTCCGCTGTTGCCGCTCGCTTGCGCGAGCGTCAGGTGAAACGACGCCCAGGCGATGATGTGGTATTGCGCGTTCGCCCCGGCCCTCTTCGCGGCGAAGCTGAATGCGTGCCAGCTCGAGCCAATCACGAATTTCCATTCGGTACACCTCCCTTCGGCGGCGGCGTCGACGAAGGCGCCGAGCCGGCAGCCGATGAGTTCAAGCGGGTGCTCACCGAGACGCAACTCGGGAAGCCGATCGACGATGCGCTCAGCAACATGGCCGAGCGCGTCGGTTCGAAGAACTTCACGTTCGTGATCACCGCCGTGACGATTCAGCGCCAGATCGGCGGCTCGCTCGCCGGGCTGTTCGACATGGTCGCGGAGACAGTCCGCCAGCGCCAGCAGTTCGCGCGGAAGGTCAAAGGCCTGACCGCCATGGGTCGCATGTCGGCCTATGTGCTCGTCGGCCTGCCGTTCTTCCTCGCGGGCGCAATCAGCCTGATGAATCCCATCTACATGTCGCCGCTCTGGCACACAGGAGTCGGCCAAAAGATGGTGTTCTCCGGGGTGTTCATGATTGGCTTGGGAAGCCTGATGCTCAGGAAGATCGCGTCCTTCAGGGGGTAATGAGATGTTGTTGCTGATCGCTTTCCTTTGCATCGCCGCCGCGACGTTCGCGGTCGCCGAGGTGGCCACGTATCCCGCGCGCCTGAAGGAACGCTCGATCCGTCGAGCGGCGGAGTACGGCCGCGTGCGCATCCCGGACAAGGCGGACGAGCTGCTCCGGTTCCGCGAGCGCGTGCTGATCCCGACGGCAGAGCGGCTTGCCGCGATCCCACTGAAGCTCAACCCCCGTCTCAGCATCGACGCGATCTCGGCGCGACTGCTCGCAGCCGGGCTCTCTCGGCGAGTGACGACAAGGACGTTCCTGGCCGTCAAGGGCGGCTCGACGGTCGGCAGCGCGTTCTTCGGGCTCTTCATCGCTGCTGTCGCCTCGCCGTTCTCCGGCTTGGTGTTCATCCCGCTCTTCTCGGCTGCCGGTTTCATCGTCCCCGAGATGCTGCTCTCATCCCGGATCCGCTCGCGGCGCGAGGCTGTTCGCGGGGACTTACCGGATGCGCTCGACCTACTCGCCGTCAGCGTCGAGGCCGGCCTTGGTTTCGACGGAGCGATCACGAAGCTGACCGAGCACATGGGCGGTCCGCTCGTCGACGAGTTCAGCCTGCTGCTCTCGGAGATGCGCATGGGCGAGTCGCGCCAGACGGCATTGAAGAACATGGTCGCGCGCGTCGATACCGCCGAGCTGTCCGCGCTCGTGCGTGCCGTCATCCAGGCCGACCAGCTCGGGATCTCGCTGGGTCGCATCCTGCGCGTCCAGGCGACCGACTCGCGGCTGCGCCGTCAGGCGGCGGCCGAAGAGAAGGCGATGAAGGCGCCAATCAAGATGCTCTTCCCGACCGTGCTCTTCATCTTTCCGGCGATGTTCCTCGTGCTGCTGGGGCCGGCGATCCTGAACATCCTGAAGGTGCTGGGATGACTCCTCTCGAAAACGAAAAGGGATTCGGCACCGGGCTCCGTGCCCAGCTGCAGCGGATTCAGAACGGCGAGGACAACGAGGACAACGAGGACGGCGAGCTCGAGCTCGAGCTAGAGCTCGAGTTCGAGGAGGAACAGGGGCCACCCAAACTCGTTGCGACAGCGCCGGCGACGTCCGTGGGCGTGATCCTTCAGGCGAACGTGCCGGAGCTCGACGCGCTGCGTGCGGAGCTGCAGGAGGCGCTCGAACGGGAGCGCGCGGCCCGCGACGAGATGCACGCGACGTCACGCGCGGTCGCCGAACGCGAATCCGAGCTCGAGCACTGGTCGGGCGAGCTCGCGAACCGGGAGGAGACGCTCGCGCGCCGCGTCGAGGATCTCGAGCGCGACCAGGCTGCCCTGGTGGAACGGCACACCGAGATCGTCTCCGAATACGCGCGCGTTCAAGAGCTGGCCGGCCATACGGAGGGTCGGGTCGAGGAGCTCGAGACGGCCGAGCGCGAGCGCGCGGAGGCCGCCGGGGAGCTAGCAAAGCAACTGGCCGAGGTGGGCGAGCGCGAGCGCGAGCTGAAGCGCGAACGTGCCGCGTTCGAAGCGCGGAACCAGGAGGCGGAGGCGCGGCTCGCAAGCCGGGAGAGCGCCGTGCGCGAGCGGGACTCGGCCGCAGCGCGCCGCGAGCATGCGGCCCGAGAGGCCGAGGCCGAAGCTGCACGCGAGCGCGCGCGGGTCGATACACGCGAGGAGACGCTGTCGAGGTACGAAGAGACGCTGAGCACCCGGGAGCGCGACCTCGCAGAGCGCACCGCGAGCGCGGAACAGTCGCTCGAGAACCGAGCATTGACCATCGCAGACCCCGAGGCTTCGCTCAGCGCCTGGGAGGAACGGCTGCGCACCGAAGCCGAGCGTTCGACTCTCGAGCGCACTCACCACGGGCAGGCTTCTCAGGATGCGTTCGCGCTCCTCTCCGAGCTCGAGGCACGCGAAGCCACACTGCGGAGGCGTGAGGGCGAGCTCCAGGAGGCGCAGCGGGCGCTGCAGCTCGCAGCAAGCGACGACAACGGCGCGCAGCAGCGCGAGATCGAGGAACGTGAGGCCGTCCTTGCCGCGCGTGAAGCCGAGGTCAACCGGCGGATCACCGCCGCTACTCTCGAAGAGCGGGAGAGCGAAGTGATCGTGGCAGTCCGTGCCGAGCTACTTCGGCGCGAGCAAGAGATCGCAGCAGGCGAACGTTCAATCGGCGAGCACCGCGAGCGCCTCGAGTCGCGCGAAACTCGCATCTCGCGTCTCGAAACAGAGGTGGAGACCCGTGCAACCGAGCTAGAACGGTTGGAGGATGACGTTCGGCTGCGCGAGTCGCGCCGCGAGACCGAGCTGGAGCTTCGCGAGGACAAGGTCGAGGCGCGACTGGCCGCAGTCGAGAAGCGGGAGGCGAAGCTCAGCCAGCGGGAAGCAGATCTTGCGGGCTATGTCGAGTCCGTCCAGCAGCGGTTCACCGCCGCGTAACGCGCGTCCTCGAGCGGGCTACACTGACGGCCCGCGCGGATGTGGCGGAATTGGTAGACGCGCACGGTTCAGGTCCGTGTGCCCGTAAGGGCGTGGAGGTTCAAGTCCTCTCATCCGCATAGCCGTTTCCGGCGCGTCTGATTGGCCATCGTTTTCAGCCGGCCGTTTGCAAGGTGGCCGTCCGTGACCGAATGCTTCGGTGTTGGGCCGTCGAATGGATGTATGGCGGGCGGCCCATCCTCTCCCCGGGCCGCCCGCTATGTCTACACGTCAGCTGCGCCGCATCCAGCTTGCGCCTCTCCCCACCGGAACAGGTTCCGGTTTGTGTGGACTTGCGGTCTATCGGCCGATTCGAACGAACCCTTTACACACGATTGTCGCGAGTGACAGGTCGGCCTTCCGGAGCTCACAATCCGTCCGCGCGCACCTGGTAGCTGGCTTTGGTCGAGCCGACGAACGGCTACGAATCCCCGCCGCCGCCCGCCGACTCGCTTCCTGCAACGGTTGAGGACTGGTGCTCGGTTCCGAACGCGGCGCGGTTGATCGCGCCACCGATCTCGCGACGGGCGATTTCGGCTAGGTGTGGATCTGGTGCGTCGCACCTCACCATTCGACCTGCTTACTGGGCGGGGTCAAGCGCCCTGCGCAGCCCATCGATGTCTCTAGTGATCTGGCGCGACTCCACATCGAGTTCCGCGACCTGACGGGAGCTGACCGAATTGGGGTACTGCGCATGGCGTTCACGAAGCTTTTCGAGTCGGCGTGCGATCTCAGCTTCCCGGTGTTCGAGCTGCGCGATGAGTAGAGCCTTTGCGTCGAGATCGGTGACGACGTGCAAATGCGCTGCCTGGTTTAGCGCGCGGTCAGCGGTTCCTTCTGAGGGCCAAGCCATATCCCCACCGTGGGGCCTGACGGGCGGTTTGTCGCCTGTACATACGGCTCAAACGAACGGGACTTTGGCCCGGACCAGCAATCGCGGAT
Organism: Actinomycetota bacterium; assembly: GCA_013821525.1. Taxonomy (GTDB): domain Bacteria; phylum Actinomycetota; class Thermoleophilia; order Gaiellales; family Gaiellaceae; genus PALSA-600. The sequence goes on along the minus strand of JACDGR010000056.1, from coordinate 1,715 downwards.
GCCGGCGAGCCAATCGCTCGTTCGTTGCAGCACGTCAGCTTGCCTGACTTCCCCGGCTTCAGGGCCGACACGATACTGGACATGAGGGAGCGTCGCGAGCCGCCGAGTTCAGAAGAGTGCCGCCGGTCCGATATCGGCCCGAGCAGGTCAGGAGCGGTCTTGCGCGATTCTCTCGCGCGCGTACACCAGAACGGCGACGAGGACGACGGAAAGGAGTCCGCCGGTAAGGCCTATCGCTATCTCGAAGTCGGCGACGTTCCAAAACCAGCCATTACCAGCGTCGATGAAGTCGGGGACACCACGAGACCAGATGAGCGGTGAGAAGCCGTTGGCGAGGATGCCCGCGACGAGCAGCGAGCACCCAATCCACACCCCCCACTGCCGGCCCAGACCGCGCTGGGTGGCCAGTCGCGCGATCAGCAGGCTCATCGCCACTGTGACAAGCGAGATCAGGATGCGAAACGGCAACTCGGTCGAGCGATGATTAAAAACGATCGTGCGATTCATGTCGGCGACCGCCCATTCCTTGCTCGCAAGGTCAACTGTGACCGCACAAACGAAGACAGCCGCTGCAACCCGCATCGCCGGCGCGTCGAGGAGGCTAGATGCGGTCACGCATCGATTTTCTCATACGGCTTTGCATACCAGCGCAGCCACGGAGACATCCTCACGCGCGCTAGACCGTATCCCGTAACCGCAACGGTTCGGCAGGAAAATGGGTTTGAGTTACCCGAGGTACCCCAAGCATTCGAGCGGCAGCACAAGCAACCAGATCGCGGCGCAGGCGACGGTCAAGGTCGACGCAGCCGTCGCCTCAAGGCGCGACGAGCGATCGACCGCCGGGTGTGCAAGCCTGAGCGACGGCACATCTGAACGCAAGATCGACATCCTCTCCTCTATCGACGGTTTCCAAAGAATCTGTACCTCGCTGGCCTCCATGACCCGAAGGACGAGCAAGCGGAGAGATAGGATGACCGCGGGAGGTCTGCGATGTCCGATGCGGTAGGCAGCAACCGGTTTGCACGCGAGTTGCTCGAGGGCGGCTGGCAAACCGACGGCCCTGGCATTTTTTATCCGCCTCCTCCGGCAAATCAGGTAGCGCCCGAGCCTTCAGGAGGAACTTCTCTCGCCGCGACGTCGCAAACCGACGTCGATCTCGACCCGGACGTTCAGGACGCCGGGAAGGTGTTAGAGGGCGCGGCCCATCGCCGAATGATTCGCCTCTGGCGCCGCTAAAAGGCAGCGCGCCTCTGCCAGAAATCGAACGTTTGGAGCAGGCGTCCCGAACCTCGACAGCGCTATTGGGCCGCCGAAGGCGCGCGTCTCAGTCTGTGTTTCCGCCTCACGCCCCTGGGAGGCGCAGAACAGGTAGCAGGAAGCCTTTCGACGTGCTCTCTCAGTCGTTCAGCTTCACGCCACACCAAACGCCGACAACCCCGCCGAGGGCACCAAGGATCAGCGACTGGAAACCAAACGCAGATGCGCCCCATAGAACCGGCACGTAACTCCCTGCGGTGAGCCCGACGAGCACACAGATTGCCATCACGGACACGAGGCAACCCTATACCGGCGGGATCGGGGCTTCAGGGCCGCAGACCACGTGATCGCCGGCTAGACGGTTGATGCCACGGGGTTAGGCGGTGTAGTCGGCGATTGCGCGGCTGGGTCGTCCGAGTTGGTGGTTGAGGGTGATGCAGGCGGCGAGTGCGAGGAGC
>JACDGR010000445.1 GCA_013821525.1 Actinomycetota bacterium | reverse complement strand
CGCTCGATGGTGTGACCGTTGACCGAGTGGAACGCAGAGTACAGGCCCAGAGTGTCGCCGCGCGAGAGGGGCACGCCGACGTTGCCAGGGAGCGAGACGCGCGGAGTTTCCTTCCCCGCGGCCATGAGTCGCTCGACCATGGGGTAGAGCAGCTCGCGGCGGCTGTAGTTCGCGAGGCCGATGTGGTGCACCATTTCATGCGCGAGTCCCTTCCCGCCGGCAGCGTCGCCGTCGCAGAGCTGCACGCTGTAGCCGTTCACCCAGCCGGTTGCGGGCCAGGCGACACGCAGCACGGGCGTGTCCATCATCATCATCTCATCGGCGTCGTGAGCCATGGGCGCGATGCGAAAAGGGCCGGCCACGATGCGGATCTCCTGTCGCGCGCTGTCGATCTCGACGGCGGACGAGGGAGTCGGAGCGGGTATCGACATTCCGGGCATCGCGCCCGCGATGGCGGGGGCGGGAACGCTCGCCGTGAGCGCGGCCCCGGACGGACATGGACGGTCACTCGACTGGGCGACGAGGGGCGGTGACGCGAGCACGAGCAAGAGCGAAACGATCCGGCGCATGCACACCTCTTGAGGGGGAGAGACGACCATGTCGGGAGGCCGTGCGACCCTCGTCCATGACGCAATCATGAAGATGCACTGGGGATCGCGGAAATGTATGTACCCAGTACCGCAGACTTGTTCCGGAGGGAGAGTAAGGCGACAGCGTGGAACGACTACAAAAACGGATGGACTACACGGAAAAAAACGGATGGCTCCGCCTGCTGAAATAATCCCCGTCACAACAAGGAGCCATCAGTTTTTGTCCGTGCAGTCAGTCCGTTTTTGTGGTAGGGTGATCTCAACCGGTGAATGCAACACATTGCACCTTCACCGGAGGAGCGTATGAGACGGGTGAATCATCAGTTCTCAGCGAGTGAGCTTGAGAGCGTGTGGCAGCGATGGAAGCGCGGCGAACCGAATCTGCAGATCGCGAAGGCGCTGGGGTTCCCGCCCGCCTCGGTGTGGTGGCAGATTCGCACGCGAGGGGGACTGGCGCCCCACGCGCGGCGCCGGCCGCGCGAGCGCTGAGTCTCAACGAGCGCGAGGAGATATCGCGCGGCTTGGCGACGGCCGAGGGGGTGCGCAGTCTGGCGCGCCGGTTGGCCCGTGCGCCCTCGACGATCAGTCGCGAGATTGAGCGCCATGGGGGACGCGCGCAGTATCGAGCGAGTGACGCGGATCGTGCAGCCTGGGCTTCGGCGCGTCGGCCGAAACGGTGTCGCTTGGCCGTCACGCGACGCCTGCGGCGCGTGGTCGAGCAGAAGCTCGGGCTCGACTGGGCGCCGCAGCAGATCGCGGCGTGGCTGGTGAACACGTATCCCGATGATCCCGCACTGCACGTCTCGCACGAGACGATTTATCGGGCGCTCTATGTTCAGGCGCGCGGCGCGTTCAAGCGCAGCCTGGTCGCGCATTTGCGCCGCCGCCCCGGCTATCGCCGGTCGCGTTCCACGACGTACGCTACGCGCGGCCAGATCGTCGACGCCGTCTCGATTGCCGAGCGTCCGCCGTCGGCAGACAATCGCGCGGTCCCTGGACACTGGGAGGGGGATCTGCTCATCGGGAAGCAAGGCACCCAGATCGCCACCCTCGTCGAGCGACGCTCACGCTTCGTGGTGCTCATCCGCGTGCCGACCGCTGATTCGGCGACGGTGGTCGCCGCGCTCGCACGTCGCGTGCAGCAATTGCCGAAAGCGCTGCGGCAGTCGCTGACCTGGGACCGCGGCAAGGAGATGGCGCAGCATGCCCAGTTCACCATCGCGACCGATGTCCAAGTGTACTTCTGCGATCCGCGAAGTCCGTGGCAGCGCGGTTCGAATGAGAATACGAACGGACTGCTGCGGCAGTACTTTCCGAAGGGTTACGATCTCAGCAACGTGACCCAGCAGCAACTCGACGTCGTCGCGCGGAAGCTCAACGGGCGCCCGCGCGAAACCCTAGGATGGAAGACGCCAGCCGAGGTACTCAACGCAGCTGTTGCCTCGACCGGTTGAGATCACCCTATGTATTGGTGAGTTCCTTGCCGTGGTTGAACTTGGGGAGGAGGTCTACTCCGGATTTAAGGTACTCCAGACACTGTTCAATGCTACCAATGCAACGAGCGTCGCGAACGATGCAACGACTCTTTCAAAGCGATCGCGAACAGTTGCAAATGGCGGCCGAGCATCGGCGGGCACAAAGCGGGAAGTGGATTAGGATAATCGCGCCGCTCATGGCGGCGAAGAAACTTGCGTTGAATGTGGTAAGAAGGTATCTGGCGGTGCGGGTAAGGACAAAAAGAACTATGGCCACAACCCGGTACCTTTCTCAAAGGGTGGTGGTGGTGGAAAGGACAACATTCAGATTGAGTGTGCGGAATGCAATCTGCGCAAAGGAAACAGAACAGAGTCATCCACTGCGCCTAATCCATGATTTCCCGCGTTCAAAATGAATGACGTCGTAGCCCGACTCGCACAAATACAATTCGTGGATCCAGACGGTCGACTCGAAGTCCTCTGGGCAGAACGACTCGGCGATGGATCATACATTGTTCTCAATGTGCCAGTTCACGTTTACGGGCTGTCGCTAGGAACCCGCGTGCAGTGCACTGGCTTAACTGAACGGTTTCTCAAGTTTGAGCGAATCGTGCTAGCCTCTCC
>JACDGR010000055.1 GCA_013821525.1 Actinomycetota bacterium | reverse complement strand
GACGACTACAGCGCCGTCGTGCTCGGCGCGCGCTCTACATGCGGCGCCTGCACGCCGACGCCGCTCGTTCCCTGAAGCGGCACCGTCAGGAGATTCGGTGAGTGTGCGCAGAGCAGTGACTCGCCGGCTCCTGGGGACGGGGCGACGGCGCGGTTGAAAGAGTGGGCGCACCTGGGATCGAACCAGGGACCTCTCGCGTGTGAAGCGAGCGCTCTCCCGCTGAGCTATGCGCCCTCGGACGTGATTGTAAGCCAATAACAGAAGAGGGCCGCTTGCGCGACCCCTCTCGTTTCACGGTTTTTCACGGATCGTCGTTCAGGGCATGTCCTCGAAGTGCTGGCGCACACCGCGCGGGACCAGTTCCCCCAAGCTCCTCGATGGCCGAGGCGACCTGCTCAGGGAATAGGGCGCGGATCATCTCGAACGCCGTCAGCGCGGCCTCGTGCACCTCGACGGACATCGGGCGACTGAGCGCGAGCGCCCAATCGCAGACGACGTTTTCGATGTGGTCGGTCAGGGCCTGCTCCTCGGCACATAGCGCGTCGAAGCCAGGGAGCAGTTCCAGGCCGTCAAGGTGCCAGAGCCTGAGCGCGGTCATTTCAGACCGCCCAGGCATTCCGACCAGCCTCGATAATCTGCTCGTCCTCCTGGGGCGAAAGCCCGGAATACACGGCCATCGTCACGCCCGGATTCGCATGACGAAGCAAGCGGCTCACCTCGCGTGTCTTGTGCCCCTGGGAGAAGTAGAACGAGGCTGCCGAGTGACGCAGGTCATGCAGCCCGACGGGCTCGCGCCCATCCTCTTCACTCCACAGACCCACGAGCTTGCTGGCGTTGTTCACGGCGCGCAACGCGTTGCGGCGGCTCTGGGGCTGTCCGGTGGACGTGGGGAAGACGAGAGCGTCCTCGGTGATCCGCTGCAAGCCCTTCGACGCCTGAGCGTCACGGTGAGCCCGCAGGATGCCTAGGAGCGGCAACGGCACGGGAACCGAGTTGATCGACGCCCGCGTCTTGCCCTGCCTCACGTGGATCGTCGCCGTCTCCAGCGACACGTCGGCCCAGCGCAGCGAGAGCACCTCAGACGCCCTGAGCGCTGCATAGTAGGCGCAGGCAGCCACGGGCTTGAACGAGGGCGTGAGAGCGCCCAAGAGACGCAGCACGTCCCGGTGGTCGAGGTAGCGCGGCTCGCTGGTTCGAGAGGCGGAAGGCAGAGACACCTCGCGGCAGGCGTTGCTCGTGACGTGACCGTAACGGCAGCCGAAGCTCATTACGCAACTCACCGATGTGACGATGCCACGGACGCTCGAGCCGCTCAGGGGCGTGCCGTCCGTGCCCTTGGTGAGCCTGTCGGCCAACGACTGAATGTGGGGCGTCGTGATCGAGCGAGCTTGCATCTCCCCGAGGGCAGGCACCACATGCTTCGAGAGAAGTTGCTCGCGCAGATCGCACGTCCGTTTCGTCAGCTTCCCGGACGGGCCGCGCTCGTGCTCGATGAAGCGTGCAGCGAGTTCGCTGAACGACAGATCCTCACCGACCTGCAACTCAATCCGGCCCTGCGACCGAAGTTCACCGACGCGGATGTTGCGCTCGTGCTCGGCGTCGGTGCGGTTCCCAGCCGCGAGCTTCTCGTAGTGCTGCTTGCCGTTGATCGACACCAGCAAGTAGAAGCTGTCGCCGCGCTGGAACAAGTTCTTCACGCCCTTCACGGGCTGTCGCTTGATCTTCGATACTGCGTCCGACATCAGGGTTCCTCCTGGTGTCCGGGCTGGGGGCCTGACGGTGCGCGAACACCCGAGGGCTGCCCAGCCATTTGATTGGTCGGACGAAGCGTAGTACGGAATCTGTCAGAGGTCCAGCGAGCGCTCATTCGCCACGCGCCCATTCGAGCAGTACATCGCGCTCGTAACGCCGTCGCCTGTTAGGCATGACGACCGACGGGATCTGACCGCGCTTCGACAGCATCTCGACCGACTGCTTCGTGAGGGCCAGCAGGTCTGCCGCGCCCTGAGCGTCCAGAAGAGCGGGAGCTACCTGTCGCGCTCCCAGTCCTTGCGCAACTGCTTCCGCGATGAGAGCGCAGAGGCGTTCGTCTTCAACCAAAACCAGCATGGCGGACTCCTTGGCCTGAAGGCCTTTACGAAGTTCGCCGGGTTCGGGAATCGCTCTCTGGTCGGAGTGCGAAGCCCTCTCGCTGGGCGTCGATGAGGTCGGCTGGGGGCACCTGCTGCCTTGCGGCTTTGCCAGCCCTTGACCGACCGTCAGATCATACCAACGGGGTCGGACGGCTCTTGTGAACATCCTCCGATTCGAGGGCCTGAACTCGCCTCCCTGAGCCGTTCCAGTTGAAGAGTGACTCGTGGTGCTAACCCTCGATGCCTGCACAAGTCGCGCCTCATCGCGCTCGCCTTTTCAGGCGACCACGAAGCCGCCGATTCAAACCGGGACACTGGAAGGACGACGTGCCTCCGACAGTGGACGCGGTTTCTTCGCGCACCACGCGAGATTGGTCGTCCTGGTTGGCCTGAGATACCGACCGGCGTCAGCAGCACGCCCAACGCACCTCTGGTGCCGTCTGGACTGCTCGACTGCTCCCCTCTCAACAGTTCGAGTTCACCTTCGCTCGGGGCTGATGAGAGATGGAAGCGTCTGAGCACGCCCATACGGGCACAGCCAGTCATCACTGAAGCGAGCGCAGATACGTCAGACCTTTGAAGTACAACCCCATCCACTGCCAAGGAAGGATCATCGTCATGCCAAGTCCAGGTTCAAGACAGTGGTTCGAGAATGAGCATGCGGTCGATTGGAGCGTTGCGAAAGCTCGTGGCTACCACCGCTGGAAGACGGGCGACGAGTTCAAGTCGTTCACCGCCAACGTCCTCGGGATGACCGGCACGTTCCGCCACAACATCGCTGCGCAGTCCCCACAGGGCGTGATCATTCCGCGTTCGCTCGGCGGCAAGCGCGACCCAGTGCTCGGGGTATACACGCCCGAGTTCCGTCCCGACGTTGCCGTCCGAACGAAGGGCAACCTCCGCTTCTGGCACACGCACCCGACCCTCGCTGCGACAACGAAGAGTGGCAACCCGAAGTGGCCCCGAGACGGTATTGGTCGCCCGCTTCCGCCGAGTGCCGTTCACCTCGCAGAGCACATGTCGCGCCACATCGCGCGCGACAAGCATCCCGGCGACCATGCGGGCGTCAACGTCGAAGTTCCTCACGCTCACCTGGGCGATCCCGGCAAGTACCTCTTCGTCCCAGGCCCCGGAGCGAAGGCGTTCGACGTTCATCCGTTCATGCTCGAACGACTCGGCACGTGCAAGCGCCTCTTCGTTGGCATGGAAGGGTGCATCAAGGGCGACTCGATGACGACCGAAGTGCTCTCGTCCGACGAGTTCTCCGACACCGCCGTCATCTCGTGTGCGAGTGTCACGTTGCACCACGCACCCCTCTTCGAGTACTTCGCCGCGTGCCTTCTGTGGGGCGTCGAGCATCACCCGGACATCGCGTCAATCCAGCGCCGCACCCAAGAGGTGCAGGTCTTCCTCGTACCCGACGCCGACGCGTTCTCGAAGGACGAGGTTCGTCACCAGTGCATGCTCTTCTCGATGCGGATGGCGCAGTACTTCCCGAACACGTTCGTCGCCGCCCCGCCGCCCTGTACGCCCGGATTCGGGATGCACGACAACTGCTTGGCGGGCGACAAGTGCAAGGCGAACGGCGTCGATGACTTCCGCGCCTTCGGCGCTTCGCTGCTCGACATGCGCGTGCTTCATCGTTCGTTTCCGACCGAGGCGTTCAACGAGTGGTACGCGCGCCGCGCCGTCGAGAAGAACAAGCGCGGTCGCTGGCAAGAGGGACTCGCCGCCGAGGCCAACCTGCTCTCCGGCATGATCTGGTGCGCCGATCCCGACCACAAGTACCGGGGACACATCTCGGCGCTCGCCCGCGTCGGTCGCGGATCACGCTCGAAGGTCTACGAAGCCGCGCATCGGCTGATCGCGTGCGGGGCCATCACACCCGACCGTCCGCTTGATCTGATCCAGCGGCAATACAAGCGCAAGGACGGTACGTGGATCACGCCGTTCGACTTCGAGGATCCTCCTGAGTTCACCCTCGCGCCGCGACTCGCTTGCCCGCCTGACTACTTTCGACTCCTCAAGGAGATCCCGCCGATGCTCACACTCGAAGACCGCGTAGCTCGTCTCGAAGAGAGCGACGCTCGCCGCACTGCGCTCGAAGAGACGGACGACCAGGAGATCCTCGACGACATGCTCTCCGACGAACAGCGGCACCAAGACCGACCAGCGTAAGCCGGTCGCTCCCGAAAGAGGGGCTTCCTTGGCAGGGCCTGTCTTTCGACCTCCAGGGGACGAGTGCAGGGCGTGATGAACCCCGCGCTCTCCCCGCTCCTTTCCAGGGTACGCACGCACCTCGATCCCAAGAGGAGGTACTTCCGATGGCGAGTGTTCGAAGCGTGGCGGACAGGTGCGCCCGCGCATCCGCGAACTCGCACACGCTGCCCCTCGATTGGGCCACATCGCAGACCTTCAGCATCAACTGACTCCGCAGGTCAGAACTCGCCTGCATGGACTGATGCGAGCGGTATGCGTCGGTGATGCGCTCCCGATGCTGGGCAGATGCAGTTAGACCGTCCGCATAGGTGTCGTTCTACGCAAGCTTTTCAAGGCCCTGTCTGGGCTTCCAGGATCGCTCGCGAGAGACGGCCCACACGGACAACAGGGAAGCGACCGATGCGGAGGCCATTAGCACGCCCACCAACGCGTGAAACGCCCTGAAACGGGCGCTCAACCATGCGCCCTGAAGAGCCTGCTCTCGCCTCGCAAGCGAGGGATCACTAGTCAGTCTCAGACCACCCTCCTCGTCGCACGAGCCGACCCGAAGTGTCAGTCCCACAGGGCGAGGCCACCCCCGCGAGTGTCGGAGTCCCGAGTTGATCAAGTGGAGGTGCCTTAGCACGCGCGCCACATCCACCTCGTGCGCATCGTGCATCGCACGTGCCGGGACTTCTAAAGCCGCCTGAGCCTCTCCCGATCCTCTCTGATGGTCCGATCGTTGACGCCCTAAAGGCGCGCCAGTGACTCCTACGGTCTGAGCCTCTTAAACCCCCTCTCTACGGCCGTTCCGGTGGTCGTCCATCTACGACTGCGAAGGAGGTGACGCGACTCGTGTGCTTTTGCTCGATGCGCGAGGGCAGACCAACATCTAGCATCCGCGCCGTGTCGCCTGAGATCACCGACGACCACACCAAGCTGGCCGTGGTCGCTGTCCTCATTGCGTTCGTTGCGGCGTGGGCTGTGTTGATGAGCGTGAAATTGACTATCGACGCGACGGATGTCCCTCGGTATTACATCTACGGCGAAGCCATGCGCGATGGGCATGTCCCCTATCGCGACTACCGCGTGGAATACCCGCCCGCGGCTCTCGCCGTCTTTGGGCTACCCGCGCTCGCGAACTCCGGCTACCGCGGCTATCGGATTGCGTTCGAAGTGCTCATGGCGGCATGCGCGTGTGGCGTGATGGTCGCTTCTACATTCGTGCTGGTGCGCCTTCGGGAGCGGGTCGTCGCGCCGATCGCGTTCATGGCCGCAGCAACTCTTGGACTTGGCCCGATAGCGCTCGGTCATTTCGACCTGTGGCCCGCGCTGCTCGTCTCGGCGGCGCTGGCAACCCTGCTCTGGGATCACACGCGCACTGCCGCCGTTCTCGTCGGACTTGCGATCGCGGCGAAGATCTATGCGCTGCTGCTCGTGCCGATCGCGATCATCTGGATCTGGCATCAGCTCGGAGCTCGACGCGCGGTTGCCTGGGCCGGTACAGCGGCCGCGACCGTGCTCCTGTGCTTCGTCCCGTTCATCGTCGCCTCGCCGGGTGGGGTGCTGTGGAGCATCAAGGATCAAATCAACCGTCCATTGCAGCTCGAGAGCTCGGCCGCCGCCGCATTGTTGGCCGCGCACCAGTTGGTCTCATTGCCTGTTGGAGTTGTGTTTTCCTACTCGTCCGTCAACCTCGGCGGAACCAGCGCAACGGCCGGCGCTGTGGCGTCCGCTGCCGCCGAGATCGTGCTCCTGCTATTCGTGTATTTCGTATTCGCGAAAGGCGCCCCTGACCGACAATCGCTCGTCCGCAGCTCGACCGCGGCAATCCTCGCCTTCGTCGTGCTCGGGAAGGTCTTCTCGCCTCAGTTTCTCATCTGGTTGATCCCTCTCTTTCCGCTGCTCGGCGGCTCCCTTGCCCTCGGCGGCTCTGTTGCCCTCGGCGCTGCGATCCTGCTGACGCGCTCCTACTTCCCGGGCAGGTGGGCCGATCTCATCCATCTCAGGGCTCTTCCAACCTGGCTGCTGGTGACCCGAAACCTCCTGCTCTTGGGCGTGCTCACCATTGTGGTCGTTGGCCTCTCGTCGCGCCGCGAACGCCCTCCGCGGCAGCTCCACTAAGCGTTCCTGGTCGTCGTCTACGAGACCCACTGCCACGTCGCCCACTCCGCCACGGAGATGCCGAGTAGGACGGCGCTGCAGACGACGATCGCAGCGTGAGCGCGCTCGCGCCGGCCCACAACCGCAAGCGCCAGGAACACGGGGAACATCGTCAGGCCGAGTCGCGGGAGCGACAGCAGGGGATAGGTGTCCGATGGCGCAGCCAGCGGAAGCGCCAAGCTGGCCGCGACGAAAACGCCATAGGGCGCGCCCAGCGACCGCCAGGCTACGACTCCTAGCCAGCAGAGCACGAGCAGGTACGCCAGGTATTCGAGGTTCAGCGCGGCTGCGCGAGCCGGGTTCACCGGCGTCCAGTACCAGTGCTGGGCCGAGCCGATCGTGAGTTGCAGAACTCCCGCCCAGGCTGCGTGCAGTGCTTGCCAGACCCCGAACAATGGCCCGAACGGCGAGACGGAGCGATGCCAGAACCGTTCGGCGTGAAGAAACGCCCAAGGATCGCCGAGTTGAACACGGAGCACGATCGGGAATGCGAGAAAGACAACGGGGGAGATGACCAGGCCGAGAAACGCGCGCAATGGCTGTCGTGACCGCCAGCTCATGATCAGAAGCGGGGGGATGAGCGCGAAGCCGGTGGGTCGGGTCAGGAATGCGAATCCGGCGAGCAGTCCTGTGGAACGCCATCGGCCACGCTCGGCGGCTAGGAACGCGGCGAGCGCGAGGCAGAGAGACAGGGACTCGGCATACACAGCCTGGAGGAACAGCGTCATCGGGAAGATCGCGAGGTAGACGACAGTTCTCCTCGCATCCGCCGCCCCGAGCTTCAGACAGGCCATTCGATGCAGGAGGAGGTAGGCCAGCAGAGTTGCGCAGAGCGAGACGACCAAGCCGGCAAGGACGAAATGGCCGCCGAGGACTCTGCCGACCGCCCCGACGATCCACGGGTAGAGCGGATAGAAAGCGGGGCTGCCCTTGACTCCTCCGTACCCGTGCTCGGCGATCTGGAGGTACGGAATACTGTCCCAGCGGGCCCAGACATCGGTCACCGCACCGAGGTCGTGCGTGAGTCGAGGGACGTCGAGGCGCGCGGCATACGGCCCACGGTTCGGATCGATAGCGAAGTACGCAAACAGGGCACCGCCCCAAATGACCAGCCGACCCCAGAAGAAGATGACGGCCGGTTCGGAGCGCAGGGAGAACATGACCTGTCTGCGAAACCGGGCGCCTGCGCCGGGACGGGCTACACGCTCAGGCATCCAGCGGAAGCTACAGGAGCCGCCGGCGACCTCACGCCGATGCTCGCGTGACCTCCGGCTAGTCTCGCGTCGATGACAGCCTGGCGCCGCATCGTCCATTCCGATCGAGCCCGAGCAATAACTTGCGAGCGGTTCCTGAACCCCGCCATGGTCATCGCGCTCCTCCTCTACGTACTATTTGCGATCACCTTTTCGAGCTTTCAGGTCGGCGGCGACGGGTTCGTCTACTTCAATCTCTTGCGGCGCTTCTTCGGCGAGCATCCGGATTCCGCCTTCGCCTATCAGTTCGGGAGCGACTTCTGGAACTGGCCGTTCTTCCTCGGGGGCAAGTCGCTGGGCGTGATCTTCGGCTTTCAGCCGAAGACGTTTCATGTGAGCTTCGAGGAGATCTCGATCACAGGCGCAACTAACGCCGCGTTTTTTGCCACCCTCTATCTCGGCTGGCGTCTCCTGCGCGATCTCACCCTCCCGCGCGGTCCGGCGGTCCTCTTTCTCACCGTTTTCGGCAGCCCGCTCGTCTGGGCAGTCGTCTTCGATCCGGCCGGCAAGCACGCCGTTGACACACTCGTCATCACCGCAGCCGTCCTGCTGCTCCTCCGCGTCTACAACGGAGGATCCGACCGTCACGCACTGGCGCTTGGAGCACTCGCAGGTCTTTCGGTGAACATCAGGTACGTGAACGTCGCGTTCTTTCTTGCGGTCGCGTGCTCCCTTGCGCTGCTACACCAACGTCGGACCGTCACGCTTGCGACCGCTGCCGCGGCGGCCGTAGGCCCGGCCCTCTTCGCTATCCCGGCGATTCGCGGCATCTCATACTTCGTCCCGAGCTACTACCCGAGCTCGCAGGCGAACGATCGCTTTGCTGTGGGCCTACATCCCGTGATTTCCAGCACGTCGAACCCGCTCAACGGCTTCGACCCGCTGATCCCGTTCAAGATGCTCTTCAGCGATCATCGCGGGCTCTTCCTGTGGACCCCGCTGACGGCCTTCGCCGTGATCGGCTTCGCGCTGGCACTACGACGTGTGCGTGATCGCGAACACCGTAGGTTCCTCGCAACGCTGCTCGCTGCATCGATCGCGCTGCTCTGCGCCCACACCGTATGGGGAGACTGGGACGGCGGATTTGCTTTCTCGTCCAGGTTCCTGACTGCGTGGTTCCCCCTGTTCCTGATCGGGGTCGCTGAGTTGAGAAAGCGCGCTGGCCGACTCGTGTACCTCGCGCTCGTGCTCTGCGTCGTTTGGTCGCTGTCGATCGCCTTCCTGCACAAGATCGGCTACGACGGGATCAGCGCCAAGGACGGCATCGGACGGATCAGTCACGTGCTGGTGGAGCGGCGGCGGCAGCTTCCGCAGCAGATCGAGGACAAGGCGACTGCACGCTGGAAGTATCTCTGGGACCTCCTACACGGCTACGACCGCGAACACGTGAACGGGCCATGATTTGTTGCTTTCGCCGAGTCGTCAGAGCTATCTGCGGAGCGGCCGTCTGCCAGTGCCGCGGCGTTCGCCCCATACTCGGGGCAGTTCTGAAGGGGGAAGCCGTTTCACGGATTCGCCCGTCTGTTTCACGGATCACCCACCGAACCTGACCGTCGCCGACCGGAAGTAGGAACGGACTTCGCTCAACTAAGCCATCTGACCGGGTCAGACCCTCGCTGCCCGACCCAGCTCCTGAGTGTGAAGCGAGCGCTCTCCCGCTGAGCTATGCGCCCGGGAAAAGTCCGCGGCACCGGTGAGGGATCCTTAGGGCTGCTTCCTTCCGGATCTGACCCGGTTCGGAACCTCACCGCGCCGCGGGCTCGCCCAGTGTACCGCCGTCGAGCCCCGCTCAGCTCGACTTTGCCTTGTCGATGCACGCCTTGATGTTCGCGAGCTCGACCTTCGAGATCTTGGCGGGCGGCGCCCCCTTGTAGATCGACGGGTTGCCGCGGAAGTCGATCACCCCGGTCTCGACGACGGCGGTCGTCTTGGCGTTCTTCTTCGCGGCTGCGGCGTTCGCGGCGGCCGCGGTGGGGTAGAGGCGCAGCGTGAAGTTGACCCCGGCCGGCGACTGGCCGTCGACCGACGTCGGATTCGGCTGGACGAGGAAGTCATAGTTGAGGTTCAGGCAGTTGCCGACCGTCGTGCCGTTGACCCCGCCGCCCCCGTTCGGGAGAGCACCTGCTTTCGTGCCGCTCGAACCACTGCTCCCGCCACTGCTGCTGCCGCAGCCGGCTCCGATCACCGTCACCGCGAAGAGGACTACAGAGAGGGTCGTGAGCCTGGGCATCTGCGAGGGGCCTTTCGGTCGGGAAAGATGAGCGCGAGCCTAGCGGCTTCAACCGGACTTGCGCAAAGCGAAAAAGTCCCGCACAATGGCCGAAGTTCCCGTCGACGAGGAGGTGGTTGCGAGATGAAGCGAGTCGTGCATTTCCGTGTTCTCCGCGCCGCTACCCGTCGCGCCCTCGTCTAGACCACTCCTCGAGGCCGTGTCCGGGTCGTGCGCCTGCACTCGACCCCACACGCAAAGGAGCTTTGGTTGACACTTCCGGTTACGGAATCGCTGCTCTATCGACTCGGCTGGGACGACGGCTGGGAAGCCGCGTTCGCCGACCACCGCGCCGCCGGGCTCGACCCTGCCCGCGTCGCGATCCAGCATCGGGGCGCCTACGACCTGCTGGCCGAGCGCGGCGAGGTGCGCGCGAGCGCCGCCAACCGGCTCGTCCAGAACGACGAGCTACCTGCCGTCGGGGACTGGGTCGGCATCGATCCCGTCGGCGGGCGGATCGAGGCCGTGCTGCCGCGCCGTACGTCGATCTCGCGCAAGGAGGTCTGGAACGCCGTCCGCGAGCAGACGCTCGCGGCGAACGTCGACGTCGCGTTCCTCGTCCAGGCGCTACCGCTCGACTTCAACATCCGCCGCCTCGAGCGCTACCTCGCGATGGCGTGGGAGAGCGGCGCACAACCGGTCGTCCTGTTGACGAAGACCGATCTCGTCGACGACCTGGCGCCGTTCCTCGCAGAGACCGAATCCGTGACCCTCGGCGCGTGCCCGATCCACGCGGTCTCTGCGCGCACCGGCGCGGGACTCGAAGAGATGGGGCGCTGGTTCGCCGGGAACCGCACCGCGGTCCTGCTCGGCTCGTCCGGCGTGGGCAAGTCGACGATCGTCAACGCGCTCGTCGGGGAAGAGCTGCTAGCGACGCAGGAGGTGCGCGAAGACGACCACCGCGGCCGGCATACGACGAGCCACCGCGAGCTGATCCTCCTACCCGGCGGCGGGGTCGTCCTCGACACGCCCGGCATCCGGGAGCTCCAGCTCTGGGACGCGGATCTCGAGCAGGCCTTCGGCGACGTCGAAGAGCTCGCCCGGCGCTGCCGATTCTCCGACTGCGCTCACGATCAGGAGCCCGGCTGCGCCGTCCGCGAGGCGCTCGAGGACGGCTCGCTCTCGCGCGAGCGTTGGGACAGCTACTCCAAGCTGCAGCGCGAGTTGGAGGCGATCGAAGCGAAGCGCAACCACCTCCTGCGTTTGGAACGCGTCAGGGAGTACAAGATCCGCGCACGTCAGAATCGACCGAAGAAGAAACGCTGAGCCCGCCCCGCGTCTCGGACGACGCAGTCGAGTTCACCCTGCCGGACGCCGAGCATCGGTTCAGGGAGGTGCTGCTCGGTCAGGAGGTGGCCCGGCCACGATCGGGGCCTGCGTACGCGTGGTCCGACGGGGCGTGGCGGCTGCGGTTCGAGCGGCCTCCGCTCGACCGGCTCGAGTACCTGGTCGGTGTCGACGGCTTCTGGTCGACCGATCCCAGCAACCCGCGCCGCGCTCCAGGCCCTTTCGGCGATAAGTCGGTCGTCGAGTGGCCGGGCTACGTCTCTCCGGCATGGCTCGAGACGATCGCCGACCCGGGGCAGCTCGAGGAGATCGAGATCCGCTGTCGTCGGCTCGTCGCGCGCGTCCGCGTGCTCATCTACTCGACGCCCGAGCCGCCGGGTGCGGATGCGCCGCTGATCGTCGTGCACGACGGCCCGGAGTACGCGGAGTACTCGGGACTCACCCGCTACCTCGATGCGATGAGCTGGGAGGAGCGGATCCCACCGCTCCGTGCGGCGCTGATCCAACCACTCGACCGCAACGAGACCTACTCGGCCTCGGCGCTCTATGCCGGCGCGCTCGTGCGCGAGTTGATCCCGGCGATCGCGAAGCAGGCGCCCCACGGCAAGCGCATCGGCATGGGGGCGAGCCTCGGCGCGCTGGCGATGCTGCACGCGCACGTCCGCCATCCGCGGTCGTTCGACGGCCTGTTGCTGCAATCGGGGAGCTTCTTCCGCCAGCGCTCGGACAAGCAGGAGTCCGGCTTCGACCGTTACCGGCGCATCACGAGATTTGTCGGCGGTGTGATCCGTGGCGACGCGATGGACCATCCGATTCCGATCGCGTTCACGTGCGGGGTTGCCGAGGAGAACCACGCGAACAACCTCACGCTTGCGGCCGCGCTCGTCGACCACGGGTACCCGGCTTGGGTGGCCGAGGTTCGTGACGCACACAACTGGACCTGCTGGCGCGACGCGTTCGATCCGCATCTACCGGCGCTTGTGGAGGCGGTGCACTGATGCAGCGGCGCGTCGTCGAGGTCCACGGCGGCACGGTGCTCGCATACGGCCACTACGGCCGTCCCGTGATCGCGTTCCCGTCCGAAAACGGTGCGGCGTCCGACTGGGAGGAGCGCGGCATGGTCGATTCGCTGGCGCCGCTGCTCGACGGCGGTCGCATCAAGCTCTACTGCATCCCCTCGTTCGACGGCGAGAGCTGGACGCGAGACGACCTCTCGCTCGAGGACCGCGCCCGCCGGCACGGGCACTACGAGTGGTGGCTGCTCTCGCAGCTCGTGCCGTTCGTGCAGAGCGATTCCCACACGCACGGATCGATCGCGACCGGATGCTCGTTCGGCGCCTACCACGCCGCGAACATCTGTTTGAAGCGCGCCGATCTGTTTCCGGTCGCGCTCTGCTTGAGCGGCGTCTACGACGTGACGGTGCAGGGTGGTGGAGAGCGCGGTGAGGCTGTGTATTTCAACAATCCGATGGACTACGTTGCGAATCTGACGGGCGACCACCTGGACTGGCTGCGCGAGCATGCGTCACTCGTCCTCGTCTGTGGGCAGGGCCAGTGGGAGGACACGACCGGCGCTCTCGGCTCCACGCGTGCGTTCGGTGAGCTGCTCGCGAGCAAGGGCATTCGCCACGAGGTCGACCTGTGGGGACACGACGTCCCGCACGACTGGCCGTCGTGGCGCCGGCAAATCGCTCATCATCTGAGCCGGTTTGTCTAAGC
>JACDGR010000054.1 GCA_013821525.1 Actinomycetota bacterium | reverse complement strand
GATGTGCCCGAGGCGTCGAGGATCTGTGCCGTTACGCGTGCCGCTGCGCCGAGCGTGAAGCTGACCGTCGTCGTGTCTCCTGTGCCGTCGGCCGCCGGCCCGATCACCGCGGGGGCGGCAGCGAGGTTCGTCAGCGTCAAGGGTGGCGGTGGCAGTGGCAGTGGCGGCGGGAGAGCGATCCCGCTGCCGAGCACGCCCGTCGCGACACGGATTCCGGGCGCGGCGATCGTCCAGGTGTAGCGGCCCTTCGGCGCCGTCGCCGAGTTCCAGGTCCAGTCGGCGAGCGGTCCGGCGCCGGAGCCGGCGGCGGTCACCGCTCCGGCGCTGTCGGTGATCGTGACCGTCCAGGGGAGCGCCGAGGAGAGCCTCGCCTGGAAGCGCACGGGGCCGCCGAGCACGCCGAGCACTGCCGGTGCGTAGAGCTTGGGGAGCCCGGTCGACGCAACCCGCTTCTGGATCGTTCCGAGCAGCGCGTACGCGCGGGCGCCGGGGCATTCGCTTGGTCCCGTGTCGCGATGGCCGGAGATCGCGCGCAGGGTTACGACCTTGCCTGCTCGGAACTTGTAGTTACCGCCCGAGGTGTAGACGACGCGCGACATCGGATCGATGTGTGCCATGTCGAGCCGCCAGGCGAGCAGCTGCACGAGGGCGTCCTGCTGCGCGCGCGGCGGGGTTTCAGCGGAGTAGTTGCCGATCAGCGCGACACCCGTGGTCGCGGTGTTGAACCCCTCGGCATGCGCGCCGATCACATTCTTCTCGATGCCGCCCCCGCGACCCTCGTACACCGTCCCGAACCGATCGACGAGAAAGTTGTAGCCGATGTCGTTCCAGCCGTTCCCGCGCACGTGGTAGACCTCGATCCCGCGCATGATCGCAGCGGCCTGCGCCCGCGAGTAGGTGTTCGTGCCGGCGGTGTGATGGACGACAGCGAGTCGCAGCACCGGCGAGACCGTCGGGCGCGCACGCACGATCTCCTCGTCGGCACCCCAGGCAGCGCGCGACACGATCGCCGGCATGCTCGCCGCAGACACGCGGCGCGCGGGCGCAGTCGTGACGCGCGACCACAGCTCGTACGAGCGAAGTTGCGAGACCGCGCCCGTCGTTTCGAAGCGCACACCGTCGGCCGCACCGGTCCAGTCGAGGTCGCCGTCATGCCAGCTGCCTGTTCCGCCGTCCGGCGCCACGTCTGCGTCGACGATGCGCCACGCCGACCAGGTTCCGTGCAGGTGGTGCACGCGGTAGCGCACGGTGCCGAAACCGCGCCAGTGCGCGGCGAGCATGTTGAACTGCGGTGGTCGCGGAGCTGCACTCAGCGAGCGGCTGCCGAGCGGGATGTCGCGCACGTGCATCACTACGTCCCCGGCACGCGCGGCAGCTGGTGCGACGGCCGCCACGAGGACGGCGATGGCGAAAGACGGCTTCAGCATCGAGAGCGCTCGGTGTCGGCAAGCGCTAGTGGCACGGTGCCCGATTCGGGCCTTCGGCGCCAGGGCCACGGCCAGGGCCACCCAGAATCCTTACACGGCCGCCCGGCAGGCGCCCGCCGCCTCGCTAGCTCGTTGAGGCGTTCGTGCGGAACCGGCGGGCCGCGTCGATTGCGGCGCCGAGGTTCAGTCCCTTATCCTTCGCCTGCTTGATCAGCATCACGGTCTCGACGGCGTCCATGTCGTAGATGCGCTGCTTCTTGCCCTTGGTCGGGATCTGAGCCTTGTTCGTCCAGTAGTCGAGCTGCATCTTCGAGATGCCCGCGATCGCGCAGACCTGCCCCAGATAGAGCTCGATCTTGCCGAGGTGCTCCGCCATGTCGATCGGTTCGAGCACGTCGATCTGCTTCGAGTACGCCATACGAGGTTTCCTTTGCTGTTGTCTCCCGACCCCTCGTTTCACCTTATAACCGACCCATTTGAAAAAAGGAAGGGTCGCGGTCCGCCGAGCGAGGGAAGCGGCGCAGGCTCAGGCGTCCGACAGTTCGGGGTAGCCCCCGGTGCTCTCCGTCTCGTCGGCAGCCGCCGGTGCACTGCCGTTCGACGCAGCCACTTCTGCGCCGGGCGCGGCGACCTCGTCACCGGACTCGACAACCGGTGCGAGCGACGAGACGAGCTCGCCATCGCGGAGCCGCATCACGATCACGCCCTGGGTCGAGCGGCCCATGCGCCGGATGTCGTCGACCGACATGCGGATCACGGTGCCGCCGGTTGAGATCAGCATCACCTGGTAGCCGTCCTTGACGACGCGGGCGCCGGCGAGCTTCCCGCGCGCCTCGGTCAGCTGCACGGTCTTCACGCCCATGCCGCCGCGTCCCTTCTTCGGGTAGTCGGCGACGCGTGTGCGCTTGCCGTACCCGTTCTCGGTCACGACGAGGAGGTCGGCGTCGTCGGTTGCGATCGTCACCGAGATCACCTCGTCGTCACCGCGCATGCGCATCCCTTGCACACCGGAGGCGTCGCGGCCCATGGCGCGCACGTCCCGCTCGGTGAACCTGATTGCCTGGCCGCCGCGCGAGACCATCAGCACGTCGTCCTCGCCCGAGCTGTGACGCACGCCGACGAGCTCATCCCCTTCGCGCATCTTGATCGCGATGATCCCGTCCGCCTTCAAGTTCGTGTTGTAGGCGCCGAGCTCCGTCTTCTTGACGACGCCCTTCTTGGTCGCGAACAGCAGGTACTTGGCCTCTTCGAAGGCACGCGTCTGGATGACCGCGCGCACGGTTTCGCCCTGCCGGAACGGCAGCAGGTTGACGATCGCGCGGCCCTTCGACTGGCGCGACCCTAGCGGCAGCTCGTGCACCTTCAGCCGGTAGACCTTGCCGACGCTCGTGAAGAAGAGGATGTAGTCGTGCGTCGAGGCGACAAACAGATGCTCGATGTAGTCCTCGTCCTTCAGATCCATGCCCATGACGCCGATGCCGCCCCGCCGCTGCTCCCGGTAGGCAGTGACGGGCAGCCGCTTGATGTAACCGGACTGCGTGATCGCGATCACCATGTCCTCTTCCGCGATCAGATCCTCGAGCTCGAGCTCCTCCTCGGCGGCGACGATCTCGCTGCGGCGGTCGTCGTTCCGGCCGTAGATCGTGTTCAGCTCGAGCAGCTCTTCCTTGATCAGCGCGTCGATCCTCGACTCGTCGCCGAGTAGCGCGCGCAGCTCGTCGATGCGTTCCTTGATGTCCTTGTACTCGTCCTCGATCCCCTTGCGCTCGAGCGCCGTCAGCGCACGGAGGCGCAGCTCGAGGATCGCCGAGGCCTGCAGCTCGGAGAGCGCAAACGTCTCCATCAGGCCGACGCGTGCCGACTCTGTGTCCGGCGCCGCGCGGATCAGCCGGATCACTGCGTCGAGGTTGTCGAGCGCGATCAGGTAGCCCTCGAGGATGTGCGCGCGGCGCTCGCGCTTGCGCAGCTCGTCCTTCGACCGGCGGGTGACGATCTCACGCTGGAAGTCGAGGAAGTGCGTGATCAGCTCGAGCAGCGAGAGCGTGCGCGGGATGCCGTTGACGAGCGCGACGGCATTGACGCCGAACGTCGACTGCAGGGGCGTGTGCTTGAAGAGCTTGTTCAGCGCCACCTGCGGAACGGCGTCGCGCTTCAGCTCGATCTGGATGCGCATGCCGGAGCGGTCGGAGTGGTCGGCGAGGTCGGAGATCTCCGTGAGCACCTTCTCGTTGACGAGGTCGGCGATCTTCTTGATCACGCCGGCGTCGCCGCCCTTCTTCACGCCGTAGGGCAGCTCGGTGACGATGATCGCGCTCTTGCCGCCGCGCAGCTCTTCGATGTGTGCGCGCGCCCGCATGACGACGCGACCCCGCCCGGTGCGGTACGCATCGCGGATCCCGCTGCGTCCGACGATGTACGCACCCGTCGGGAAATCAGGTCCCTTGACGTGCTTCATCATGTCCTCGACGTTCGCGTTCGGGTTGTCGATCAGCTCGACGATCGCCTTCACGACCTCGCCGAGGTTGTGCGGCGGGATGTTCGTCGCCATCCCGACTGCGATCCCCGAGCTGCCGTTGACGAGCAGGTTCGGGAAGCGCGCCGGCAGCACCAGCGGCTCGCGCTTCGACTCGTCGTAGTTCGGGCCGAAGTCGACGGTGTCCGAGTCGAGCTCGCGCAACATCTCCTCGGCGAGCTTGGCAAGGCGCGCCTCGGTGTATCTCATGGCGGCAGCGGGGTCGTCGTCGATCGAGCCGAAGTTCCCCTGGCCGTCGACGAGCGGGTAGCGCAACGAGAACGGCTGCGCGAGGCGCACGAGCGTGTCGTAGATCGACGCGTCGCCGTGCGGATGATGGTTACCCATCACATAGCCGACGATGTTCGCCGACTTCACGTACGGCCGGCCCGGCCGGTTGCCGTTACTCCACATCGAGTAGAGGACGCGGCGGTGGACGGGCTTCAGCCCGTCGCGCACATCGGGCAGCGCGCGCGACACGATCACGTGCATCGCGTAACCGAGGAAGCTCGTGCGCATCTCCTGCTCGAGCTCCCGGCCTTCGATGCGGCCGGGACCGAGTGCGCCTGTGTCTAGCTCTGACATGCCTGACCTTTTCTCTCTAGACGGCTAGCGGTGCTAGACGTCGAGGAACTTGACGTCTTTCGCGTTCTGCTCGATGAAGACACGCCGCGGTTCGACCTGGTCGCCCATCAACATCGAGAACATCCGGTCAGCAGCCGACGCGTCCTCAACCTCGACGCGCATCAGCAGGCGCTTGGCCGGATCCATCGTCGTCTCCCACAACTGCTCGGCGTTCATCTCACCGAGGCCCTTGAAGCGCGAGACCTGAATGCCCTGCTTCGCGGCATCGAGCACCCGCGCGCGGAGGTCCTCGAACGACTCTGCGAGCTCCGGCTCCTTGCCGACGCGCACCGTGAACGGCGGAGCGCCGACGAGCTCGATCAACCGCGTGTACGCCTGGCGGAGCTTCGCGTAGATCGGCGAGCCGAGCAGATCGACCGGCACGGCGATGTTGCGGGCGGCCGACGTCTCCGTCTCGACGACGCGCACGCGCAGCTCCTCGTCTGCGTGCTCGATCACAGAGAGCACGTAGCCGTTCTCGCCGATCGCGTCCACCGCACCCTGGATGTCGTCGGGCGACTCGATCTCGTGCTCGATCAGACGGTGCAGCACCATCAGCTCGGCGGCCGGCGCACCGAAGTCCGACCGGAGGCGCGCGTAGTAGCCCTCGTACTGCTGCAGGGCGCTCGAGAGCCGGCCCCACTTCGCCTCGGACAGCTTCAGCGTCTCACCGTCGCGCGAGGTGATCGCGACGTTCGGGATGCGATCGCGCGCGAGCAGCTCTTCGAGCTGGGCGTCCTTTTCGAAGTAGTACTCCTGGCTGCCGAGCTTCACCTTGTAGAGCGGCGGCACTGCGATGTACACGTGGCCCTGCTCGATCAGCTCCGGCATCTGCCGGTAGATGAACGTCAGGATCAGCGTGCGGATGTGCGAGCCGTCGACGTCGGCGTCGGTCATCACGATGATGCGGTGGTACCGCAGCTTCTCGAGGTCGAACTCGTCGCCGAAGCCCGAGCCGATCGCGGTGATCATCGCCTGGATCTCGTTGTTCGAGAGGACCTTGTTGATGCGGTTCTTCTCGGAGTTGATGATCTTCCCACGCAGCGGCAGGATCGCCTGATAGGTGCGGTCGCGGCCCATCTTCGCGGAGCCGCCCGCGCTGTCGCCCTCGACGATGAAGAGCTCGGCGGCGGACGGGTCGTTGATCGAGCAGTCGGCGAGCTTGCCCGGCAGCGACATCGACTCGAGCGCCGACTTGCGCCGCGTCATCTCGCGCGCCTTGCGCGCGGCCTGGCGTGCGCGCGACGCCGAGATGGCCTTGTTGATGATCGCCCGCGCGTCTTGCGGGTTCTCCTCGAAGAATTCCGCGAGCTTCGCATTCACTGCTTGTTCCACGAGACCGCGCACCCACGGGTTGCCGAGCTTCGTCTTGGTCTGCCCCTCGAACTGCGGATCGCCGAGCTTGACGGAGATGACAGCTGCGAGACCTTCGCGCACGTCCTCGCCGTCCAGGTTGTCCTCCTTCTCCTTCAGCAGGCCCTTGGTGCGCGCGTAGTCGTTCAACGTGCGGGTCAGCGCCGCCTTGAAGCCCGAGAGGTGCGAGCCGCCTTCGTGCGTGTTGACGTTGTTGGCGAACGAGAACACCGACTCCTGGTAGGAGTTGTTCCACTGCATTGCGACCTCGACCTCACCCTGGTCGGTCGCGCTCTCGAAGTAGACGACGTGCTTGTGGGCAATGTCCTTCGACTCGTTGATGTAGGAGACGAAGTCCTTGATGCCCCCCTCGTAGTGGAACTCGACGGTCTCACCGTCGACTCGTTCGTCGACGAAAACGATGCGCAGCCCCTTGGTCAGGAACGCGGTCTCGCGCAAGCGCGAGACGAGCGTGCCGGCGTGGAACTCGGTCTCGTCGAAGATCGTCGAGTCGGGCAGGAACGAGATCGTCGTCCCGGTGCCGTCCTCTTGCACGCTGCCGATTTCCTGCATCGGCCCCTTCGGCACGCCCCGCGCGAACTCTTGCCGGTAGACGTGCCCGTCAGTCGCATCGACGGTGGCGACGAGCCATTCGGAGAGGGCGTTGACGACGGAGAGGCCGACGCCGTGCAGGCCGCCTGAGACCTTGTACCCGTCGCCGCCGAACTTGCCACCGGCGTGCAGCTTCGTCAGCACGACCTCGAGAGCCGAGATCCCCGTCCCTTCGATCTCGTCGACGGGGATTCCCCGGCCGCGGTCGACGACGGTGACCGAGTTGTCGGGGTGAATCGACACCCTGACGGAGTCGTTGTAGCCCGCGAGCGCCTCGTCAACGGCGTTGTCGACGATCTCGTGAACGAGATGGTGGAGACCCCTCGGCCCGGTCGAGCCGATGTACATCCCGGGGCGTAG
This sequence comes from Actinomycetota bacterium, assembly GCA_013821525.1. Lineage (GTDB taxonomy): Bacteria > Actinomycetota > Thermoleophilia > Gaiellales > Gaiellaceae > PALSA-600. Next base: position 6,186 of record JACDGR010000054.1, on the reverse strand, counting down.
ACGAACGGGCTCGAGGCCCTCGAGCACCGTAATGTCCTTGGCCGAATAACCGGCCTTTGCCTGGGTCTTTGCCATGGAGGGGGAAGTGCCGACAAAATCCCTGCAAAAAGAGGGTTTTTTACGACACGGGAAGTATATCAGATCGTGCGGTTGTCCCGGCCTCGAGCAAGCCCCAAACTGACCGCTTTTTGCACATGTTTGCGCAACTTTTCATCCTCGATCGACAAGGCGATCGCGCGGGCGCGCTCCTCGTCCTCCGGGGAGGCGATGATCGGCGTCGCCGAGACGGCGGGATCGGGCTCCGGCAGCGGTCCCGGTGCGAAGCGCACGCGCGGCACGCCGAGCCGTGCGGCGATCTCCGCAGCGCGGTGTCCCAGCTCGAACGACCAGACCGAGTCGGCGGTGTGCACCTGCACCGTTCCATCCTTCGAGATGCGGGCGGGCCAGGCGTTACGGGCGATCGACTCGCCGACGATCGCGGGCCACCGCTCCACGAGCTCGGCCATGCCCGCCTGTGGGCCGAAGCGCGACAGCTCTGCCCTGATCTCGCTGCCGAGTGGATCCATCAGGTGGTCGACCTCGACTCGGCCAGGCCCGGCTCGATCTCGACGAGCTGAGCGGGCTCGACGGGCAAGGCGGAGGCGTGGGTCGCGGTAATCACTGTCTGGCCCATTGTCGCAACCCGCGCCGCGAGGATGCGGCGCCGGCCCAGGTCGAGCTCGGAGAGCACGTCGTCGAGCAGGAGGAGAGGCGGAGTCGGCAGGAGCTCGGCCTCGGCGAGCAGCAGCGAGAGAACTGCGAGTCGCTGCTCTCCCTGTGACCCGTACTGGCGCAGATCGCGGTCGCCGCTCGCGATCAGGACGTCATCGAGGTGCGGGCCGAGCCCGGTCGTGCCCCGTTCGATGTCGCGCGAGAGCCGCCGCTCGAGATCGGCGACCGTCGGGGGCTCGGCGTCGTAGCCGAGGCGGGCCTCCGGAAGCCCGAGCTCGCCCGCACGCTCCTTGAAGGAAGGCGTCAGTCGCTCGAGCGTCGCCCGGCGCCAGGAGACGAGCTCCGCTGCGAGCTCGGCGATGCGCTCCGTCCAGGGAGCGAGCGCGGCCGTGTCCGAGTTGCCGAACTGGACGCGTCGCAGGGCTGCGTTTCGCTGCGCGAGCGTTGCCAGGTAGTCCTGCGGGACGGCGGCGCGAGCCGGGAACAGCCGTCCGAGCGCCCGGTCGAAGTACGCCCGGCGCGCAGCCGGCGCACCCTTGACGACTGCGAGCCGGTCGGGCGTGAAGACGAGCGTCGAGACCTCGCGTCGCAGCGACTCCGCGGACGGCAGACGAGCACCGTTCAGGCGCGCCTCCTTCGCCTGCCCGTGGCGCAAGGTGAGCGAGATCTCGATCGGGGAGCGTCCGCGCTCACCCTCGACGACGACGCGCGCGGCCGTCTCACCCGTCCGGATCAGCTGCGCATCTTGCCGCGTGCGCGGCGAAAACCCCTGCGTCGCAACGTGCAGCGCCTCGAGTAGGTTCGTCTTCCCGACGCCGTTTGGGCCGACGACGAGCACGATGCCCGGTGCGAGCGTCAGGTCGAGCGCTGCGTACGACCGGTAGCTACGAAGCGTTACGTCTCGAACGACCAGGCTATCCCGCGAGCCTGATCGGCATGATCAGGTACACGTAGTCGTCGGTGTCGCCCTCGAGCACGGCCGGCCGGAGCGGGCTGATCAGCTTGAACTTGATCGAGTCGGAGTCGACCGAGTCGAGGCCGTCACGCAGGAACTCGGCGTTGAAGCCGATCTCCATCGCCTCACCCGTGTATGGCGCGGGCAGCGACTCGCGTGCTTCGCCGACATCCTGCGTGACGGCCGAGACCGTCAGCTCACCCTCTGCGAAGCGGAGCCGCAGCGGCGAGTTGCGCTGCGCCATCAGCGAGACACGGCGAACGACCTCGAGCACCTCCTCGCGCGGAAGCATCAGCTCGTGCTCGAACTGCTCGGGCAGCAACTGGCGGTAGTTCGGGAACTGGCCGTCGATGCGGCGCGTCGTCAGCCAGGTTCCGTCGGCGCCGAAGACGACGTGGTTCTCCTGCATGCCGAGCTGCACCTCGTCGGCGCCCGTCGCGATGCGCGAGAGCTCCTGCAGTGCGCGCGCCGGAATGATCGCCTCGAGATCGGGCAGCGTCGCCTCGACCGCGGTTTCCTTGACGGCGAGCCGGTACGAGTCGGTCGCAGCCATCACGACCTTGCCCGGCTCGAACCGCACGAGGATGCCGGTGAGCACCGGGCGGCTCTCGTCACGCGACGCGCTCCGTCCGACGCGGGCAACGGTCTCGACGAGCACGTCGCGGTCGACGGTGTGTAGCGCGGTCGCCTCGACGTCCGGCAGTCGAGGAAAGTCCTCGGCCGAATAGGTGTGCAAGCGGTAGTTCGCCGTGCCGGAGGTCAGGACGACGACGGCTTCTTCCGGACGATGCTCGATCGTCACCTCGCTGTCGGGGAGCGAGCGTGCGATGTCGAGCAGCAGCCGGCCGGGAACGACGACCGAGCCCTCCCCCTCGACGGTCGCGTCGAGGGTCGTGCGCAGCGAGAGCTCCATGTCGGTCGCAGCGAGATGCAGCTGGCCCGCTTCGGCGCGCAGCTGGATGCCCCCGAGCACGAGGACAGCCGTGCGGGTGGAGACCCCACGCGCAACGATCCCAAGCCTCGACGCAAGCTCGTCCTTGGGGACGGTAATCCTCAATCCGGTGCCCACTAGTAGTTCTGAGTCAATCATGTAAATAAGACCTCGTTGTAGTGATAAGCCCTGTGGGTCCGGGGATAAGCCCCTCCAACCCTCTGTCAGGGCCAGTTTCCCTGTGGGACCGGACGGTTGAGAGATTGGGGTTGCGCACAGGCAGCGCCGGCTACCGCATCTGCCGGACGCGGGCTGTGAGTTCCTGGACGAGGTTGTACACAGACCTGTCCTCGCGAATCAGGCGCGCAATCTTCGACGTCGCGTGGATCACGGTGGTGTGATCTCGCCCACCGAACTCCTTGCCGATCTTCGGGAGCGAGGAGTCCGTGAGCTCGCGTGAGAGGTACATCGCGACCTGACGGGGGTACACGATGTTCTGGGAGCGCCGGTCGCCCGTCAGCTCCTCCATCGTGACGCCGAACCGGTTGCAGATCAGATCCTGGATCCGCTCGATCGAGATGCGCGCCTGCTCGCCTTGCGGGAAGACGTCCTTGAGGACGTCCTGCGCGAGCTCAGGCGTCAGCGGCCGGCCGGTCAGTGACGAGAACGCGACCACGCGGGTCAGGGCGCCCTCGAGCTCGCGGATGTTCGTCGAGACACGAGAGGCGATGAACGTGAGGAGCTCCGGGTCGCGGATCTCGATCTGGTCGTTCTTGACCTTCTTGCGCAGGATTGCAATTCGCGTCTCGAGATCGGGCGGCTGGATGTCGGTGATCAAGCCCCACTCGAAGCGCGAGCGCAGCCGCTCTTCGAGCGTCGAGATCTCACGCGGCGGCCTGTCGCTCGACATGATGATCTGGCGGCCCGCCTCGTAGAGTGAGTTGAACGTGTGGAAGAACTCCTCCTGGATCCGTTCCTTGTGCTCGAAGAACTGGACGTCGTCGATCAGGAGAACGTCGTAGGTGCGGTAGCGCTGCTTGAAGCCCTCGATGCGCTTGTCTCGGAGGCTGTTGATGAAGTCGTTCATGAACGTCTCCGACGTGACGTAGCGGCAGGTGAGACCACCGCCGTGGTCGGTGACGAAGTTTGCGACCGCGTGCAGCAGGTGCGTCTTCCCGAGGCCCGTGTGGCCATAGATGAAGAGCGGGTTGTAGGCCTGCGCCGGCGCCTCGGCGACTGCGAGGGCGGCAGCATGGGCAAAGCGGTTCGACGAGCCGATCACGAATGAATCGAAGGTGTACTTCGGGTTGATGCCCGCGACGTCGCTGCGCTGCCGCTCGGGCTGCGCGCGCTCACCCGGGACGGTCTCGTGCGCGGTCACGTCGAGCGGTAGTGGTGTCACCGAGGACGGGATCGCAGACCCGGCCGAGGGAGAACCTTGGCCCTGCGCGGCTGTCAGCGACTCGTCGACGCGCAGCTGCACGCGCAGGTCGACACCGCCGACGTCCCGGACTGCGGCACGGATCAGGTCGAGGAAATGGCCCTCGATCCACTCGCGCGTGAAGTCGTTCGGCACTGCGATCGCGAACGAGTCGCCGTCGATCTCCGCGCCCCCGACCTCACCGAACCAGGTCTGGAACGTCGTGTCGTTCAGAGCTTCCCGCAGCCGAGCCGCGACGTCATTCCAGAGGCTGTCCGCCGTCAGCTCGATTTGCCGCTCCACCTTGCTCGCACACTCCTCTGCTCGACGTGGTCTGACGGGTGGCCTCGCGACCCGAAACCCTGCCAGGGGTGCGCGAGCATAGCAGCGTCTGCACACGCGCTCAATGAGGATTTCTCGTCCTGTCCACAGGGGACAAAGGGCCGTTTTTGCAGGGACTTCTTCGCTGCTCCACAACCTCTCCACACCTGTGGAAAGTCACGTTGTGCGGCTTCGCACGTAGGCCGTTTCCACGGCTTTTGTGCTTTCGGGGGGATGTGGACAACGGGCTTTTGGGAGGGTCCGGCTATACTCGCCCGCGGCTGACACGAATCTCGCCCGTCGTCGCCATGATCTCCCCTCAGAACTCATGAAACGGACCTATCAGCCGAACGTACGCAAGCGGAAACGGAAGCATGGCTTCCGCAACCGCATGTCCACCCGCGCTGGCCGCGTGATCTTGAAGCGGCGCCGTGCGAAGGGCCGCAAGCGCCTCTCGGCGTGAGCGCTCGTCTTCTCGCCGCAGCGTGCAGCGCCGCAATCGTCTCTCTCGCTCCCGCGACTTCGACGCCGTCTACCGGCACGGCCGCTCGGTGTCGACGCGGTTCCTGACGCTCTACTGGTTTCAGCGCGAGGAGCCCCTCGGTGAGCCCCGCCTCGGCTTCGCCGTGCCGAAGGCGGTCGGGAACGCCGTCGTCCGCAACCGCATCAAGCGTCAGCTGCGCGAGATCGTCCGCGGCCGGCTGACCGGCGTCCCGGCGACGCACGACTACGTCCTCGTTGTGCGCAAGGGCCTGCCAGAGGCGACCGAGGCCAACGGCGCCGACTGGCTCGGCGACTGCGTCGACGAGGTTCTCGGCAAGGCGGCCGCATGATTCTCCGTCGCGCGTTCATCCTGCCGATCCGGCTCTACCAGCTGATCGTCTCGCCCTTCGTGCCCGCGAACACGTGCAAGTTCCATCCGAGCTGCTCGGAGTACGCAGCGCTCGCGATCGAGAAGCACGGCGTCCTGCGCGGCCTGCCCCGCGCCGGCTGGCGGCTCCTCCGGTGTAACCCGTGGTCGTACGGCGGGGTCGACTTCCCGTGACCCTTTTGTTCCTGACGCCTCTCCTCGCCGGCATCGGCTCGGTTCTTTCACCGCTCGAGAACCTGATGAAGGGGATCCTCGATTTCTTCCATGCGACCGTCGGCCTCCCCTGGGCGTGGTCGATCGTTGCCCTGACGATCCTCGTCCGCATCTGCCTCGTGCCGCTGACGGTCAAGCAGATCCACTCCATGCAGTCGCTGCAGAGGCACGCGCCGGAGATGAAGGAGCTGCAGAAGCGGTACAAGGGCGACCGCCAGAAGCTGAACGAAGAGCTGATGAAGTTCTACAAGGAGAACAAGATCAACCCGGCGGCCTCGTGCCTGCCGCTCGTGGCGCAGTTCCCCGTCTTCATCGCGCTCTACCTGACGCTCAAGCACTACTCCCACCACATCACAGGCTCCTGGCTGCACGTCGTCCCAAACATCTCGGACAAGGGCACGGCGCACTGGTCGGGTTACATCCTGCTCGCGGTCTACGCCGGCTCGCAGGTCGCCTCGACCTACTTCATGGGCACGACGATGGACAAGACCCAGCGCAACATCATGATGGTGCTGCCGCTCGTGTTCATCACGGTCGTCTCGCGCTTCCCCGTCGGGCTGATCCTCTACTGGATGACGACGAACCTGTGGACTGTCGGGCAGGGCCTCGTCACCCGCAGGCTCGTGCCGAAGACGCCCGCGCCGAAGGGCGCGATCGCGGCCCCCGCCGCCGGCCCGAAGCGCACCTCCCGCACGGCGCCTGCAGCCGCCGCCGTCGTCGAGCCCCAGCCCGAGGCGAAGCCGAAACCGGCCCCGTCCGCACCG
>JACDGR010000444.1 GCA_013821525.1 Actinomycetota bacterium | reverse complement strand
TCGCGATGCGCCGCCAAGGTCCGTCGAGCGAAGCGCGCGATTGATTCGAGAATTTCGTCGGCGTTCTTCGTCCACTTGAAGGGCTTCGGCTCGTCGTTGTGAGCAGCGAGATACTCGTTGATCGCGCCCCGCAGCTGAACGGTGCTGGTGTGAGAGCCCCGTCGAAGTGCGTGCTCCGTCAGCAGACCGAAGAAGCGTTCGACGAGGTTCAGCCACGACGCGTGGGTCGGGGTGAAGTGAAAGTGGAAGCGCGGGTTCTGGACCAGCCAACGCTTGATGGTCGGTGCCTTGTGAGCACTGAGGTTGTCGAGGACGACGTGCACGTCGAGCTCGGGGGGCACCGACTTTTCGACCTCGCGAAGGAACGCCCTGAGATCCTTGGCTCGATGCTGCTGGTAGCACTTGCCAATCACCTTGCCGGTGGCGACATCGAGCGCTGCAAACAAGTCGGTCGTTCCGTGTCGGATATAGTCGGGCGTTCGTCGTTCGGGCTTGCCGAAGTCCATCGGGAGGATCGGTTGAGCGCGTTCGAGCGCCTGGATCTGGGACTTCTCGTCGATGCACAACACGACAGCGTTGGCGGGAGGGCTCATGTACAGCCCGACGATGTCGCGAACCTTTTCGACGAGGAGCGGGTCTTGCGACAGCCTGACGGTCTCAGTCCGATGCGGCTGCAGGCCGAACGCGCGCCAAATCCGGCCAATTGACGAGTGGCTCATGCCGACGTTCTTGGCCATCGACCGCGTACTCCAGTGCGTCCGTCCGCGCGGCGTGGACTCCAACGTCTTGGTCACAACCGCCTCGACGGCGTCGTCGGTGATCTTGCGAACGGCCCCCGGCCGCGGCTCGTCATGCAACCCATCGAGTCGTTCTGCGATGAACCGCGAGCGCCACTTGCCGACGCTGCCACGATGACAACGCAGCTCGCTCGCGACCTCTTGGTTCGATTTGCCGTCGGCGCAGCGCAGGACGATCTTTGCCCGGAACGCCATGTTCCGAGCACTTCGTGCCCGCGCAACTAGGCGCTCAAGTGCGGCGCGCTCGTCGACCGCCAGAACCAGGATCTCGATCTTCGGTCGACCCGTGCGTGCCATCCAACGATGGGATCATGCCCCTTCGACTTTGTCGATCGTTCTCAGATACGGGACACTAGCGGTGCGGCGACATGATCGAAGCGAAGCCGAAGCTCCACGTGGGGACGATGGTCCTGCACGCCGGATCGATCCCGGATCGCACCGGGAGCTGTCCGGACTTGTTAGTACGGCGTTAGTACGACGGGCAGGGCTCCAGCGAGCGCCTCCACGAACGCGGACAAGCCAGCGCAAGAGGTTCGGGTACGGCGCGTGGTCAAAGGTGACGCCCTCGGGCGGCGCTGAGATAGCGTCCGGTTCGTTCGCGACGATCGATCGATGATGTGCGCGGTTACCGCGCACCGTGATCGCAGTGGACCGAAGCCCACGTGGGGACGTTGAATGACGAAGCGCATCGAACGCCACTGCTCGTCTGCCAGGTAGTTGTCGCTCCGGCACCGGATCAGACCGGCTGGCACTCGCAGACCCGGCAGGAGGACTTCGTGCGCGATGCCGCGTAAAGCGGACCGAGTCTCCACGTGGAGACGAAGTGCATCGAGGCAGAGTTGCTGCCTCCGCCTCGACCAGGAAGGCCCTTGCCTAGTGGTGGCGGGGCGGTGGATCGTGTGAATAACGCGCCGTATGCCGCGCTGCATGCACGCGCGCGTTGTTCGAGCCGCGAACGCCGGTGGTCCCAGCGCATAAATATGGCGTGCGTCCTCGGAGCGTCACGATCCACAGGCCTGCGCACGGCGCGGTCGTTTGCGACGATCGGCCGATGGTGTACCGATGCCGCGGACCCGGTGCAGCGGTCCGGACGCGAATGAGCAAATCGAAACCACACCATCCTGTGAATCCTTCGCCGCGATGACGCGCGCGTAACGGAGCGCAGAGCAGCGTGCGTTGATCGTGAGGGCAGGTGCGGGCCCGCCGAGATCAAAGCGATGGGGGTCGGTGCATGGTGCCGCGATGCCGTTCGGCGCGGTTCATCGAGGTCCATCACATCGTGCCGCGGAGTGAAGGCGGCAGTCACGACGCTTCGAATTTGATCCTCGCGTGCGATGGCCACCACAAAGCACACCATGAAGGAAAGCTGCGGATCGCGGGGCGTGCTCCGAATATCACGGTCCAGTTCACCGCCGACCCGACGATTCCTCACGTGGAGACTTCGATCTCGCGCGGCGCAACCCATGCAACGGAGCGTCACGCCCAGGCGGCCGCGTCGTCTGGAGTCAGCTTGCCGCCGCACCATCGATCAATCCGCTCGACGCGAGCCGCCCGCGCCGATCATTCGAGCTGCGCGGCGCTCGATAAACCTCACCAAGATGATCGAGCCACTTGTCGAAACAAAGCATCGTCGCGAACGCGAGCGAGGAACGGCGGCCCAGCTCGTGTTCCGCTTCGCGCCGAAATTCAACGTTCAGCGTGCGTACGAATCACAGCGGTGCTCACGCGTTCCTGCACGGCCTGGCGACGTTCTTCGAGCTCTGCGCGAGCTCGTCACCGCTACAACGGTCGCGAGATCTTTCTGATCATCGACAACGGGCCGTGCTACTGGCTCGACGACGAAGTGTTGGCTCCGTGCGAATCGCCACCTGCCCGAGTCGCATCGGTTGCCGCCTAATCGCCGGGGC
>JACDGR010000053.1 GCA_013821525.1 Actinomycetota bacterium | reverse complement strand
CCGTCAATGAACCGGTCACCTCCGCGAGCCCAAGTGCGCGGGCGCCGTCGAGCGTCGCCTGCCGGAGGACCGTATTCGGCTGATAGACGGTGGCGTCCTCGAACCGGCCTCGCTCGACGAGCATCTGGGTGCGCATCGCAGCGAACATGTCCGAGTTGTCGCTCGCGGCCATCGTGTCGAGCGACAGGGCGACGTCGACGCCGGCGCGCAGCATCTCGACAACGGGCGGTATGCCCATACCGACCCGTAGCTCGGAGAGGATCGAGACCGAGACAGGGGTCTTGGTCTCCGCCAATGCACGGATCTCGTCCTCGTTGGCGTGAATCGCGTGGACGAGCAGGTGATCCGGCCCGAGCACGTCGTGCTCCGCATACACGGAGATGGCGCGCACCCGCTCGGTGTCGTGTCGCGTCATCATCGTGTGCGTCGTGAACGGCAGGTGGTGTTCACGCGCGAACGCGTACTCCGCCTGCCAGATTTCCGGCCGGGAGTACTCCGCCCCTCGGCACGCGATCCCGAGGTGAAGCCGGCCGTCCCCGGCTAGACGTGACCCTTTCAGCTCGAGCACGTGCTCGAAGTCGATCGTCTCGGTGCCCTTGGCGAACGAGCTTCCCGCCTCGGGGTCGCTGGACGGGCCGTACGAGAAGCGCCCGCGCAGCCCTGACTCCTCGAATGCGGTGAGCGCGGCCTCTGCGTGGGCGCGCGTCTGCAGGTTGTGCTCCCAGGCGTGCAGCGTCGTGATGCCGGAATCGATCGACTCTGCGAGCCCGAGCCGAATCGAGGTGTAGGTGTCCTCGGGCGTGAAGTTCGCGCCGTAGGTGAAGACGACGTCATGGAAGTACGTCCCGAGATCGCCGTAGCACGCACAGCCACGCAACATCGCCGCCCACATGTGGCGGTGCGTGTCGGCAAATCCAGGTAGGACGATCCGGTCTTCGCCGTCGATCACCTCGGCGCCCTCGGCGGAGAGACCCACACCGACCCCAGCGATGCGATCCCCATCGATCAGGACGTCCCCGCGCGGGAGCGAGCCGAGCCGTTCATCCATGGTCAGGACATGGGCGCCCTTGATCAGCGTCTTTCCCATCTCGGCTCCTCGATCGCGGCGGCGCCCGCTGCGCCAGCCCGGTTCCGGGCTTATAGACCCTCTGCACAAACGAGTCAACAAACAGAGCAACCACAGAACGGACTGAGAGAGAGTGGGCGGTGAGGGGCTCGAACCCCCGACCCCCTGCGTGTAAAGCAGGTGCTCTACCAGCTGAGCTAACCGCCCTCGGTCAGACGGTAGCGCGATGATTCACCGGTGGATGTGAGACCGGCCCAGGGATTCGAGCACCTCGGCCTCGCGGAGGTGTGGCTGCGCAGTGCCGACGAGGCCGCCTGGGCCGAGGTCCGCGCTCGGGCCGAGCGGCTCGGTGCGACCGGGCTCGAGGTCTGGACGACGGACGAGACGCCCGAGGTCGCGGCATTCCTCCGGGCTCGCGGGTTCGGGCTCGTGCGCAGCTACGCGATCTCCGAGCTCGACCTCGCGTCGGCGCCCGACCCTGCGCCGTCGTCGTTTCCCTTGACGACACTCGCGGAGCGGCCCGACCTGGCGCTCGCCCTCTACGAAGTCGCACTCGTCGCCTACCCCGACCAACCGGGCCGGAGCGAGTCGCAGCTGTCGACGTTCGAGATCTGGCGCGGCTGGAGCCTCGCGCCGCATCCACCTGGGGCGTGCTTCATCGCTCTGGAGAACGGCGCGGTGCTCGGCTACGGCTATCTGACCGTCGACGGAGACGCCGCCACGCACGGGTTCACCGCACTCGCACGCGGGGCGCGCGGGCGCGGGATCGCCGGTGCGATCAAGCGGGCGCAGATCGCCTGGGCGCGGCAGCACGGCATCCGCACGTTGCGCGCGGCGAACGAGCTGCGGCTGACACAGATGCTGTCGCTGAACGAGCGGCTCGGGTACCGGGTGCTGTACACCGAGCTCGTCTTCCGCGGAAGACTTGAGATACCCCCAACGGGATTCGAACCCGTGCTGCCGGCGTGAAAGGCCGGAGTCCTAGGCCACTAGACGATGGGGGCGAGAGTTGGGAGGGTACCGTTGCTTTCGTGGCGGAGATACGCGACGCGACGTGGGAGGACTTCGACGCGGTCGTCGATCTGCTCGACCGGCGGAGCCGCGCGGCCTTCGGCGCCTCTGACGTGCAGGCGGCATTCATCCGGCAGCGCTGGCAGCTGCCGGGAGCGACGCTCGGCTGGGTCGCTACCGAAGGCGCAACCCTCACCGGCTACGCGTCCCTCGATTCGACACACGAGGCAACAGTCGCGGCCGCCGCAGCCGCGACGGGCGATGCGCTGCTCGCCACCGTCGAGGAGTCAGCACGCGCGCGCGGCTACGACCACATCGCAATCACCGCCGTCGACTCCGATCGCCCGCTGGCGGAGCTGGTGCGCCGGCGGGGACTCCACCTCGATCGCGAGTACGTGCGCATGTGGCGACCGCTCGCAGGCGAGGCAGTCGCTCCCAGCTGGCCGACGGGCACGACGGTTCGCAGCTACGAACAGGCAGACGGCGAGCGCGTGCACGCGCTCCTCGACGAGGCCTACGCGGGCTGGGAGCCCGACTACGTCCCACGCGCACACGACGAATGGGTCGCGTTCATGACCGACCACGCCGAGTTCGACCCTGAGCTCTGGTTCCTCGTCGAGCGCGACGCTGAGCTCGTCGCGTGCGCGCTCCACTGGCGCGAATCCGAGGGCCGCGGCTGGGTGAAGGACATTGCCGTCCGAGAGAGCGAGCGCGGGCGCGGTCTCGCCAAGGCATTGCTCCACCACGCGTTCGCGGTCTACAAGCAGCGCGGTGTGACCGAGGTCGGCCTGAAGGTCGACACATCCAACCCGACCGGCGCGCCGCAACTCTACGACCGGGTCGGCTTCGTCACCGATCAGCGCTACGGAATCTGGATCCGCCGCCTATGACAACTGCAACCACCGTCTCGTTGCTCCGCTGGCTCCGGCGCCAGTTGCGGGAGCCGACGCCGGATCGCGAGCGGCTCGAAGCCGCGATCGCAAACAACGATCCTGCGGAGGCCCGTCGCATCGTCGCCCGTGTGACGTTCAACGACGCCCAGCGCCGTCACGTCGAGCACCTGCTCGACGAGTGGCAGCGCAGCTGACGCAGCTACCTCTCAGAGAGCCCTGACGAGGCTCCCAGTGCGGGAGGCGATGGTGTTCTCGACACACCACGTCGACCAGAGAGGAGCCCAGAGCAATGGACACGCACACCCCCAGCAGTCGAACGGGCCGACTGCGGCGAGTCCTTGGGTTCATCAACGCAGCGACGAGACGGTGCTGACCGGTGACGCCCTCGCAAAAGGTGACGGCGATCGCAACCGCCAAGGCGCCGGGTGGCGACGAACATCCGCGTCGAGACGGACGCCGACGGCGTCGCAGCCTACGAGGCACACCTGACGAAGTCCGATGGTACGGCCGCGGCGGTCTACGTCGACAACGACTTCAACTTCGTCAGCATCCAGACACGCTGAGGGACGCAACATCCCAGGTGCCGGAGCCCCGCTCGACGCGCGGGGCTCCGGTCGTGGTGGGCAGGGATCCGCTGGTTCTCAACTAACCGCTTCTGTATCGATACGTCGTTGAAGGCATGGTGAGGGGACTTCTGATGCTCGCGGCAACAGCCGCGGGCCTGGCTGCGCTCGCGAATGCCGCCCCGGCGAGCACTCCGCCGCTCCCCGCACAAAAGACCGCATTGAAAGCGGTACAGCAGGCTCTGACGGCGCACCGCATCGATGCCACCGAGGCCGCCGCCGCGCGCGGCGAGATCACTCGGGCGACCCACCTGGTGCGCACGCTCCCCTCGGGCCGCCGCGAGCACGTGCTCGTCGCACTATCCGAGCTCGCGGCGTTCTCGGGGAAGCTGACCTTGCCGCGCACGCTCGCCCTCGTCGGCCAACTGAAGGCGAACGACGACTACTTCGCAATGCACTACGCACCAGGAGACAAGACCGACATCGTCGACGCAGACGGCCTCGTCTACCGCTACTTCTCAGGGCGGTGCCTCGAGTTCCACCCACTCGCAAACTTCGGCGCACTGAACGCACGCGTCGCCGCACAAGATGCCGCTGGCGCGCAACGGCTCGCCGACGCGCTGATGGCGCGCGGTGTCTACCAGGCAGGCGGCGGAGTTGCGTGGGAGTATCTCTTCTCCTTCGCAGGCGGCCACGCGCCGTGGATCTCGGGCATGGCGCAGGCAGTCGCAGCGCAAGCTTTCGCACGCACGGCCGCACTCGTGCCCGACGAGGGGCCTGCCTACCTGCGCGCGGCACACGCCGCCTTCCGCACGATCCCGCAGCATCTCCTGACGTCAGTCCCGGCAGGACCGTGGATCAAGCTGTACTCGTTCGACTCCCTCGTCGTGCTGAACGCTCAGCTGCAGGCGGTCATCTCCCTGCAGTCCTATGCAGACGCGGCCGACGATCCCGAAGCGGCCACCCTCGCCGCGCGGATGCAGAGTGCGGCTGCAGCGACCCTTGCGCGCTTCGACACGGGCTACTGGAGCCTCTACTCGCTCCCCGGCGAACGCTCGCCTCTCGACTACCAGCAGTTCGTCGTCTCGCTCTTGAAGCGTCTCGGTCCGACGGATCCGCGCTTCGCATCTGCAGCGACGCGCTTCGACGCATACGACCACCAGCCGCCCGCGTTCCAGCTCGAGAACGGCGGTCTCGGCTCGCTGCGGTTCTGGCTGTCCAAGCCGGCGAGCGTCACGATCACATCAGCAGCAGGGCCGGCGAAGCGGATCTCGCTCGGCGACGGGTGGCACACGATCGCGCTCAGCGAGCCTACGCGCGCCGGCGCGTATCCCGTGCACGTCTCGTCGGTCGACTGGGCCGGGAACCACGCGTCTTTCGACGCGCTGCCGCTCGTGCGTGCCGCAGCCACCGCACCGAAGGCGAAGCGCGTGCGCTCGACGGCAGCTGTGCGACCGGCGGCACCGCCGCCGGTGTCGATCGGCGCCGGCCTCACTGATCCGTCGCAAGCAGCGGTGGCGCAGCGCGCAGGGCTGCGGCTCGTCCGCTTCGGTGTCGCGTGGCCGACCGCGGCGACCGCGCCCGATCCGGGTCTCGTCACCGCGTTGCAACGCGTGCCGCCCGGCCTCGGCGTCGTGGTCGAACTGGGCGCCGCACCCGCCGACGATGTAGGACGCGCCGCGCTCGACCAGTACGCCGTTTCGCTCGTCCAGCAGGTTCCGTCCATCCGCGACGTGCTGCTCGCGCCGGCACCGGCGACAAGCGGAGTGGCCGCGTATGCCGCAACGCTCAATTCGCTGCGCGGCGCACTCGTGACGGCGGGGCTCGCCGTCGCCACCGGACCGCTCCTTGACGGCGCGCTGACGCCGAAGACAACAGCGCCTGCACTCGGCCGTGCGCTGGCGACGATCGGCACCGCCCCGTACGTAGACGTCATCGGCTTCCGCCCTGCCGCGGTAGCCGCAAAGAACCTCTGGACGCTCGATAACCTGCCCGCACTGACCGCGGCGCTGACCCAGTCGCTCGGCGCTGCGCCGCCGGTGCTCGTCGATGGCCTCGTCGCGACTCCGGCGGTCGCAGCAGCAGCGATCACGGGCGCCGCATGCTCGACCGCGCTCGCCGGGATCGTGCTCGACACGCTCGCCACCGACCTGTCGGTCACCGCCGCAGCGGCGGCCGCTCAACGCGGCACGGTCGTCTGCCCAGGACTCGCCGCGGGCGTCGATCCAAGCACGCTGCAGTTCCCGACCGAGCTGACCCCGCCGGCAGCCGCGCAGGTTGCGCTCGGTTGCTCACGCGACTGCCTGTACCTCGTGACGCTGATCAGGGCGGACGGCACACCGGTCGTCGCAACGCGGGGCACGCTCGTCGGTGGCGCCGCTCCTGCGGCGGTCGTGCTGCCGCGAACGACCCTCAAGCCTGGCAGCTATTCGATCGACGTTCGGCTCGTCGCGCGCGTCAACCCCGGGCTCGTGACGCGCCAGACGAGCGAGCTGCTCACCGTCGGCTGAGCTCTGCGCGCCGCGTCGGTTTATGATCGGTCCGTGAAGTTGCGGCGCGAGACGAAGCTCGATCTGCTGCGGTCCGTGCCGATCTTCTCCGCTTGCACAAAGCAAGAGCTCGAGGCAATCGCGAGCGAAGCCGACGAGTTGACGGTTCCCGCGGGAAGGGAGCTCACCGAAGAAGGGAAGACGGGCCGCGAGTTCGTGGTGCTCGTCTCGGGTGCGGCCGACGTGAGGCAAGGCGGCGAGACGGTGAACCAGCTCGCGGGCGGCGACTTCCTGGGCGAGATCGCGCTGCTGACGGGGCGCAAACGAACCGCAACGGTGGTTATGACGGCCCAATCCGACATCCTCGTCCTCACCGAGCGAGCGTTCCGGCGCGCGACCGACGCTGTTCCGTCGCTTGCGGCGAGCGTCAACGATGCGCTCGCCGGGCGCCTGCGCGACGACGCAACCGTCTAGCACAGTGCCCAGCTAACGCCGAGCGGCCGCCTGCTCCACCGTCAGGAGCGCGCCGTCTGCAGCGGCCTCGGCGTACGCATCCTGGTCCGAGATCCGAGGGAGAGCTCCTAGCCGCCTCCGGTAGCCGTCCCACTGCCCGATCGGGCTTCGGGCGAGTTCCGTCTCGATCGCCGCCCAGAGCAGGCCCGCCCGTCTCGCGTCGTCTTCCAACCCGGCAAGAACGGCGAGCTCGGCAGCAGCAAAGACGACGTTGCGCCGGTCGCCGAGCGCGAGCGACAGCTCGAGTGAGCGGGCTGCATGCGCGCGAGACGCGTCGAGGTTGCCGCGCTTGCGCTCGATCACGGCGGCCGAGTGGAGCTGTCCTGCCTCCCACCAGATCCAATCCGCTTCGTGCGCTCTCACCGCGCTCTCGAGCGCCAGCTCGAGCCCGAGCTCCAGGTCGTCCGCCTGCTCGGCCTTTCCGGCAAGAAGTCCGAGCGCCTGGCACTCGCCGAGCAGCAGACCGGCGCTTCGGGCTTCCCCAAGGCAGCCTTCGATCAGAGGCCACGCCGCTTCCTCGTCGCCCCTCATCACCATGTTCGACGCGAATGCGGAAGCGACCATGCGCCGCCTGCGGCCCGGCGCCGTGCTCAACGAAAAGCTCGAGGCTCTGCCGATACCAGGGCGCCGCATCGTCCGGACGTCCGAAGATGTCGTTAACGCCTCCGAGTGCGCGCATCGCATGCGCTCGCAGAATCGGGTCTGCGTTCGGCGCGCGCTCGAGGAGGGAACCGAGCCAACGCGTCCCTTCGACGGGATCGCGAACGACCCAGTACGCCTCCAGCCAGGCTGCAAGGTGAAGACCACGCGCCGGATCGGTGATCGCAGCCCACTCCAGCACGGCGCGCACATTGTCGATCTCTGGTGCGATCGAATCGAAGTCCCAGCGTTGTGGCCGTTCGATGACCGCACGCGTGCCCGCCCGGTCGGCGAGCGCGATCAGTTGGTCGGCCTGCCGCCGCCGGAGTGTCGCTTCCTCGCCGGTGGCGGCCAGGCACTCGCGCGCGAACTCGCCGATCGTCTCGAGCATCCAGAAACGATCCGTCCCGTCGGGCTCCGTTCGACGGCGCAGCAAGCTCTTGTCGAGCAACGAGCCGACGGTCTCCACCTCGGCGTCGCAGATCCGTTCGGCATCCGCGAGCGTGGAGCCGCCGCGGAAGATCGCCAGTCGCGCGAACAGCAGCTGTTCGTCTGCCACGAGTAGGTCGTAGCTCCAGGCGATCGTCGCCCGCAGCGTCGCGTGTCGCACGTCGGCATCTCGGCCGCCTTTCAACAGGTCGAGGCGCTGGCCGATGCGCTCGAGGAGCTGCTCGGGGCCGAGTAGCTTGACGCGAGCCGCAGCGAGCTCGATTGCAAGGGGTAGCCGGTCGAGACGATGAATCAGCTCCCGCACGGGAGCGGCGTCTGCGATCTCGGGCCGGATGGCCTGCGCGCGCTCGAGGAAGAGCGCGATCGCGTCAGCCTCGTCCATCGGCTGCAGGTCGAATTCGGTCTCGCCACTCACATGCAGCGGCTCGCGGCTCGTCGCGAGGATGTGCAGCGACGGTGCCGCGGAGAGCAACTCGGAGAGCGGTTTGGCCGCGTCGGGCAAGAGCTGCTCGAGGTTGTCGAGCACGACGTGAGTCCGCCGGTCGCCGAGGCGGGTCGCGATCGCTCCCGCGGAGTCACCGGACGCACCGACTCGTTCCGCGATCAGAGGCACGACGAGCGCGGGGTCGCGCACCGGCGCCAGCGGGACGAACACCGAGCCGCCGTCTGCTTGCTCGGCGAGAAACCGTGCCAGCTCGATCGCGAATCGTGTCTTCCCCGTACCGCCAGGTCCGACGATCGTCAGCACGCGCGATCCGCGGTCGAGCCACAGCGCGGCGGCGGCGAACAGCTCGCGCTCCCGGCCGAGGAACGGCGTGATGGGCGTCGGCAAGTCGACCGCTCCCGGCGTGCGGACGGGCGGGAACTGCTCGGCACCGAGCTGGAACAGCTGCGCCGGAGCGTCGAAATCCTTGAGCCGGTGGAGACCAAGGTCGAGGAGCGGCTCGTCCTCGAGCAAGGCGGCGGTAGGTGCCGACATCAGCACCTGCCCTCCGTGCGCGAGCGCGGCGATGCGCGCACCGCGGTGCACGTCGATCCCGACGTAGCCCTCGGGCGTGACGGACGGAGCCCCGGTGTGCAGCCCCATCCGGACGACGATCGGACCGGCGTGGAGCGCGCGCTGGCCGGCCCCAGCTGCAGCGACCGCTCCGGCAGCAGTTCCGAAGGCGACGAAGAATGCGTCTCCTTGGGTGTCGACTTCAACGCCACCGTGCTCCTCGAAACCAGCTCTGAGGATCGTGCGGTGGACGGCGAGCTCGCGCGCGTACGCCTCGGGACCGACGTCTTTCAGCAGGCGTGTCGAGCCGGCGATGTCGGTGAAGAGGAACGTGACCGTTCCCGACGGCAGCTCGGTGCGCACAAGCCGAGTATCGCCAAGCGGCGCGACTACGTGTTAGCGGTTCTCGAGCTCGCGCACGCGTGCGGCGAGTGCCTCGAGCAGAGGCCACGCGATCTGCGCGTGCTCCTCGACGAGGGGCCGGAACTGCCACGGCGTCAGCCCGTAGCTCATGCCGTCGCTCGTCGCGGTGATCGTCGCGGTGCGCGACCCGCTGCTGATCAGCGCGATCTCGCCGAAGTAGTCGCCGGGACCGAGCGCGCGACGCTTCTCGCCCTCGACGGTGACGTCGGCCTCGCCCGACTCGATCACGAAGAACCCGGCGGCACCTTGACCCTCTGCCGTCAGCTCCTGGCCGGCCTTGAACTTGCGGTCGGTGAAGTTCGCCGCGAGCGTCTTCAGCTCGCGATCGCTCAACTTCTCGAAGAGCGGGACACGCTTGATGAGTTCGACGGGAGCAGCCATGCGCGCATCCTAAACCAGCGCGAGACCGGATGAGGCGAGATCAGGTCAGGTCGATCTCGAGGCACTCCCGGCCGAGCGCCACGCGATCGTGTTGGGCCAGGTCCCGGGTGACGGCCTCCATCTCCTCGAGCTGGCTGTCGCTGTGGGACGGATCGTGGTGGAACATCAGCGCACGCCCCGGACGCGCCGAGCGCACGACCTGCGCGAAGTCGGGCAGGGCCGCGTGCCCCCAGCCGCCCCGGGAGGCGTACTCGGCCTCGGTGTATTGCGCGTCGTGCAGCAGGAGATCGACGCCGTCGGCGAGCACGAGTGCGGCATCGCGGTCGAGCGCAGGCTCGTTGTCGGGAACGTAGGCGAGCGACCGGGTGCCTTCCTCGAGTCGGTAGCCGACCGTCGGCCCGGGGTGCTGCACCGGTGCGGCGAGGACGACGACACCGTCGAGCGCCCAACGCTCGTTCCAAACCTCTTCGAACTCGACGCGTGCCGGGATGCGGTCGAACGGCACCGGAAAGAACGGCGGCGACAGATAGCCCGTGATCCGTTGACGCAGCGAGCCAGCCTCTGGTCGCGGGCCGTGGATGCGCACGGAGCAGTCGGGCTCGAAGAGCGGCGCGAAGAAGCCAAGGCCTTCGATGTGGTCGAGGTGGAGATGCGTGAGCAGCAGGTCGATCTGTTGCACCCCCCGTGCGACCAGCTCGATCCCGAGCTGTCGGACACCCGTGCCCGCATCGAGCACGATCGTTGCGCCTGCGGCCGAGGAGACCTCGACGCATGACGTGTTGCCGCCGTAGTGCACCGTCTCGGCTCCCGGCGTCGCGAGGGAGCCACGGCAGCCCCAGATCTTCGCTTTCATGGCGGAACCTTACGGAACCGGCCGGATCAGGAGACCGGAACGGTGCCGAGCCGTGAGAGCACGAACGCCTCCGCCGAGCGGCTGGTGGCTCCGTGCCCGCCCACCGTGTCGAGGAACAGGCCCCGCTCGAGCGTCCAGAGCGAGGCGGCAGTCTCGGCGCGAACGGTTGCGGTTCGAGCCACGTCGCGGAGCAGCGCGATCTCCCCGACGAAGCCCGGAGCACCGACGTGCTTATCGCCGTCTGCAAGCTCGACCGAGAGCGAGCCTTCGAAGACCATGTAGAAGCGATCGCCGGCGTCGCCGCGGCGGAACAGCACGTCGCCCTCGTTCAGATCGACGCGCGCGAGCCGTGAGGCCAGCAGCTCGCGGCTCTGCTCCGGGAGAACCGCGAGGAACGGAACCGCGTCGACGGCCGCGAGCAGCTCGACAGGAATGCGCGAGCCTTCATCGATAGCCGAGACCCGCCGCCAGCTGAGTGCCGCCAGCACCGGCAGGAGCGCACCCGTCCCGAGTAGGGCACCGCGGGCTCCGAGTGCGTCGACGAGCAACGGAACCGCGAGCGCCCCAAGCGCGAGCGACCCGATGGTCACGCTCTCGAGCACGCCGAAGACACGCGCGGCGACCTCGGCGGGAATCGTGCGCTGGAGCAGCGTGATCGCGGAGATGTCGACGAGCGTGTTGCCGACTCCGACGAGACCGAGTGCGATCACGGCGACGACGGTGGAGGGCGCCGCGCCGATCAGCGCCAACGGCGCACCCCAGAGCACGAGCCCGACGAGAAAGTCGCCGCCGAGTCGCTTTCGCCCGACCAGCGTGAGCGCGACGCCTGCACCGACGACGGAGCCGATCCCGCTTGCCGCCTCGAGCAGACCCACACCACCGTTGCCCAGGTCGAGCACACCGAGCGCGAGCACGAGGACGAGCACCCCGAGCGCGCCCGCGACGAGGCACTGAGCCCCGTAGAGGCTCATCAGCAGCCGGAGCCGCGGCTCGGCCGCGATCGCGCGCACCCCACCTGCGAGGCCGCCGAATCGCTCCTCGGACTCGTCCTCTGCCTCGGGATCTGTCGCAGCCTGCGGATGGATGCGAGCGACGAAGAAGGCGCTCCATGCGAAGGTCGCTGCGACGACGAACAGCACCTCCGCGACACCGGTGAAGCCGAGCAGGATGCCGGCGATCGCCGGTCCGACGAACGACCCGACGCTGTCGAAGGTGCTCGAGACGACGTTCGCGGCTGTCAGCTCCTCCGGCGTGCGAGCGAGGACGGGCAGCAGGGCAGCCTCGGCAGGCCGAAACACCGTCCCGAGCACCGAGGTCAGGGTCGCAAGGGCGTAGACCGCGTACGGCGTTGTCCCTGAAGTCACCGCCAGTCCCGCGAGCACGCATGCCGCCACGCGAGCGAGGTCGGAGAACAGCATCACTCGCTCGCGGGCAAAGCGATCGGCGAACGCGGCAGCGAACGGCGCCACCGTCGCCGCGATTCCGAGCCGCACAGCGACGAACACGCCGACGGACGTCGCCCCGCCATGGTGATAGGCGTACACTGCGATCGCGATCGAGTAGGCGTAGGCGCCCAGGGACGAGCCCGCGTAGGCGAGCTCGACGCGGCGGAGGGATGGGTTGCGAAAGACACCGCGGAGCGCGGCCGTCGACTCTCCGAGACGTTCACGCAGCGCCGCTCACCGCCTCCGAGAATGGCAGCGTTTGACGTGAGAGGGAAGGGGACGCAAGATCTTTTCGAGCCCAGGGAAGATTTCGGGGGCGAGCACCGTCTAGTACGTGTCAGCCGCGAACGAGCGGACAGTGATTTCGAAGGAGGCCTCACAATGTCGGACGATCGCGAGAAGAAGATCAAGCAGAGCGACGAAGAGCAGCTGGACACCCCGGACGTCGAGGCGCACAAGAAGGCCGGCCGCCTCGCGAATGACGAGGACGGCGGAGACGACGTCCAGGCCCATGTCAAGGCGGCTCGCGGTGCAAACGACGACGGCGGAGACGATGTCGAGGCGCACGTCAAGACCAGGCTCTAAGCGGAACCCGCCACTTTGCTTCGGAAGGGCCCGGTGATCCGGGCCCTTCCTCGTTCTCGGCCTAGCCGAGGATGTGCGCGAGCTGATCGAGCAGCGCGACGCCAGCCGCCCGTCGCTCCGGCTCGAGCTGCTCGAGGATCCCGGCCAGCCGCGCGACGACCGACAGCTCGGCGTCACCGGCGAGCGCCGCGCGCGCGGCCCGAGCCGAGCCGAGCAGCCCGAGAGCGATCGCTGCCTGGTTCGCGAAAAGCCCGAGCAGCTCCATCTCCTGCAGGGAGAAGCGCGCCTTCTGAGGGCGGTCGAGCACTTGCAGCACGCCCAGCACGTCCTCGTCGTCGAGGAGCGGCACCGCCATCATCCCGTTCGGCACGTAGCCGGTCCCCTCCGCGACATCGCGGGCGAAGCGGGGGTCGCTCCTGACGTCTTCGAGGACGAGTGGTGTCCGCGAGGAGAGCACCCAGCCGGCGATGCCACTGGAGGAAGGCATGCGCCGCCCGACGAGGCGCTGCTCGCTGTCGCCGGCGACCGCCGCGAAGACGAGCTCGTCGGTTGCAGGCTCGAAGAGGAAGATCGACGACGCCTTGGCGCCGAAGATCGCACGTGCCACCTCGACGATCGAGCGCAGCATGCGCGCGAACTCGGCTTCGGCGCCGAGCACTCCGGCCGCGACTGCCGCGTGGAGCCGTTCGCGATCGTCGGTCATCGAGCACCTCCTACGTTCGTCGAGGTCAGGTAGAGCACCGTCTTCAGCTGGAACGGCGTCAGGGCCGGATGCTTGCTGAGGATGAGCGCGGCGATCGCCGAGATGCAGGG
>JACDGR010000443.1 GCA_013821525.1 Actinomycetota bacterium | reverse complement strand
CCGACGGCTCGACGTCGAGCTCGCCCGGCGTGCGCTCCGAGGGCTTGGTGACGAACTCGGCGTCGACGCGGAAGGAGCGGCCGCCGCAATGTATCGGCTCGTGACGGCGGAGATGGCGAACGCCGTTCGCGCGGTCACGGTCGAGCGCGGCCACGATCCTCGCAGGTTCTCACTCGTTGCCTTCGGAGGCGCACTCG
The DNA here is from genome assembly GCA_013821525.1 of Actinomycetota bacterium. Classification (GTDB taxonomy): domain Bacteria; phylum Actinomycetota; class Thermoleophilia; order Gaiellales; family Gaiellaceae; genus PALSA-600. The sequence goes on along the minus strand of JACDGR010000443.1, from coordinate 2,526 downwards.
GCATCTTCGCGGCGCACATCGCGAAGACGCTCGGCATTCCGAGGGTCGTTGTGCCCGCGCAGGCGCCCGTCTTTTCGGCCTTTGGATTGCTCGGAACCGACGACATACGGGTAGGCGTACGGTCGATCGTCTGGGTCGGCGGTGACGCATCGCACGTCGACGCGGCCTATCGCGCCCTCGAATCCGAAGCAGTGGACGCTCTGCGTGCCGCGGGCTACGCGAACGACCGCATCAGCGTCGAATGGCAGGGCGACTTCAAGTTCGCCGGCCAGCTTTGGGAGCTGACCTTGCCGATCGCGTCGACCGACAAATTGACAACTGATGATCTCGAGTCGCTCCGCGACCAGTTTCCCGCCCGCTACGAAGCGGAGTACGGACTCGGCACTGCGTGGGAAGGAACGCCGGTAATGCTGCTCGCAGCACGGGTGATCGCCCGCGGAACTGCAGACCGCCTCGAGGTGGAGGCCGCGCGGGTTGAGCTCGACGTGATCTGCACGCCCTCGGCCGCGCGCACGATCATTCTCCCAGTCGAAGGCACATCCGTAGAAGCAATGGTCTACGACGGTGTCGCGCTAGTCCCCGGGGCACGGATCGCCGGCCCCGCGATCGTCGACGAGACGCTCACGACAATCCTGGTGCCGCCTGGCTGGGAGCTCGAAGTCGACGGGTACCGAAACCTGACGTTGCACGATCGTATGCAGAGCCAAATTCACGACGATCGCCTGCAGGAGGTAGGAGCATGACTACCGCATCTGAGACGCCGCTCGATCTGGTCGAGCTCGAGATCTTCTCGCGCGCAATGGACGGCATTGCCAACGAGATGGGCACCGTCATGATGCGAACCTCCGGCAGTCCTGTCGTCGCCGAGGCAGTTGATTTCTCGACGTTCATCGCGGACGCCGGGGGTGAGATCATCGCGTTTGCCGGGTACATCACACTGCACGTCGGCCCTGCGCGCCAGGCAGTGCGCTACGTACTCGAGAACACCCCCCAGGACGAGATCCGTCCCGGGGACGCGTTCATCTGCAACGACACGCACACCACCGGCAACGCGCACCAGCCGGACGTCGGCATCCTGCGGCCAATCTTCCGCGACGATCTGCTTGTTGCCTGGTGCTGGGCCGAAGCGCACACCTACGACGTAGGGGGCATGTCACCGGGCGGCTTCGCGCCACTCGCAACGGAGGTCTATGCGGAAGCGCTGCGCTTCCCAGGGACGAAGATCGTCGACCGCGGCAAGATCATCCGCGACATCTGGCGGCTGATCGAGACGAACGTCCGCATCCCCGCCCTCGTCCTCAACGACATCCGCTCACTGATCGCCGCCTGCAACACGGCCAACGACCGGCTCGGTGAGTTGATCGACAACTACGGGCTCGCAACTTTTCACGGCTACAACGAAGCTGCAAAGGACCTCGCTGAGGCGGCGTTACGGCGGCGCATCGCAACGATCCCCGACGGGTCATGGCAGGCCGTTGAGCACGTGGAGCACAACGGGCACGTCAATGACCTCTACCGCGTTTCTCTGACCGCGACCGTCGAGGGCGACCAGCTCACGCTCGACTTCCGCGACTCAGCACCGCAAACGGATGGGTTCGTCAACTGCCCGCAGGCGGTCACTCTCGGAACGGCATTGACCCCGTTGCTGATGACGCTCGTGCCGGACGTCCCGATCAACGAAGGGACGATCCGTGCGATCGACGTGATCACGACGCCCGGCACCGTCTGCCACGTTCAGATGCCCGGGCCAACCTCATCGGGCCACATGGAGACCGGCCTGCGGGTGATGAAGACGGTCGAGGCGGTGCTCGCGCAGATGCAGGCACTTAGCACCGACCCGTTCGTCCGTGAGCACGTGATGGCGACGTGGCACGACTGCTGGCCGGGCGGTGTGTTCTACGCGCCGCTCGAAACGGGTGAGCTCGTGCCATTCCTCGACATGCATGGCGGATCCGGCGGCGGCGGCGCGCAGCCAATCGCGGACGGCCAAGACGTCTGCTCCGCCTTGTGCCAACCGTCTTCGAGCCTTCCCGACATTGAAGTGAACGAGTTTCAGTTCCCTGTCCTCTACCTGTGGCGGCGAATCAACGCCGGCTCAGGCGGCGCCGGCCGTCTACGGGGCGGCCAAGGGATCGATCTCGCCTGGACACCTTGGTACACCCCGGGTGGGCAGGAGTTCGTCTTTGTCAGCTGCTGGCAGGTTCCGCCCCCGGGAATCGAGGGTGGATACCCCGGTTCGGCGAGTGGTTTCGACGTCGTGACCGGCGCCGGCGCAGACGAACTGCTCGCTGCAGGCTCGGTGCCGACCAGGCTCTCGGACCTTCGTGCGGCGCCGACCGCGTTGGACGGAAAGCATTATGGGATGGGGATCGGGCCCGGCGACGTGGTGCACATGCACTCCGGGGGCGGCGGAGGGCTGGGCGACCCGCTCGACCGCGAGACCGAGCTCGTCGCTGACGACGTTCGCGTCGGTGCAATCACTGCCAATGCCTCGTCCGAGGTCTACGGAGTCGTTCTCGACATAGA
>JACDGR010000442.1 GCA_013821525.1 Actinomycetota bacterium | reverse complement strand
CGAAGTTGAGGAGCTTCAGAACGCCGTAGACCAGCGTGTAGCCGAGCGCGATCAGGGCGTAAACGCTCCCGAGCGTCAGGGCGTCGATGCTGAGCTGGATGAATTGATCCACGGGGTGAGCGAAGATTAGGGGCGGCCCGGTTTACCCGAGCCGCCCCTGTCGTTCCGATTTTCGTTCGCCGGGCTAGCCGACGAGCTTGTACGAGCCGTTCGACTGAATCTGGAAGATGTAGAACTTTGCGTTCAGCGGATCGTTCGTCTTCGTGGAGAACTTGAAGCTCCCACCGAGGATCCAGTTCTTGATCTTCACCTTCTTGATGTTCTGCAGGACGGTCTGGCGCGTCACCTTGCCGTGCCCCTGCACGCAGGCGAGATGGATCGCGTTCAGTGCGATCTGCACAGCCCCGTAGCTCGGCGGGCCGAAGGAGCCCACGGACTTGCCGGGGTTGGCCTTCTTCCAGCCGGAGATGATCGACGCATCGGCCTTGAGGCCTGTGATGTCCGGAGCGAAGTTCGACACGTACGAGCCCGCGGCCTTGAAAGCCGACGCGTCGTTCGAGCCGTCTCCGCCGAAGACCTTCGCCTTCTTGCCCTGCTCGATCAGCTGCTGGGCGAACGTCTGCGCGTCGCCCGGCTTCTGCGTCGGGAAGAAGACGATGTCCGCGTCGCTCGGAACCTTGGTCACGTACGCCGAGTAGTCGGTCGTCGTGTTCGGGGCCGAGAGCCGGGTCACCGACACGCCGCCGGCCTTGAGCACCGTCGAGACGGCGTCGGAGAGGCCGACCGAGTACGGCTCCTGGAAGTCGAGGAGCACGACCTTCTTCACGTGCAGCGAGTTGATCATGTAGTGCGCATCCGTCGGGCCCTGGATGTAGTCACCCGGGACGACGCGGAAGAACGCCGGTGTCGCCTCACGAGCCGAACCCTGGGTCAACGAGGTGCGCGTGGCCGACGGTGAGATGTGCGCGATCTTCGCCTGCAAGTACGTCGTGCTCGATGCCGCAACGGCACCCGAGGTCGACGGACCCAGGACGACGAGAACGCTCTTGTCTGCGACGTACTTTTGCGCGAGCGCCTGTGCGGGGGCAGGCCCCTGCTCGACGGGCGTATCGCCCAGCACGAACTTCACCTTCAGCCCAAGCGGCTTCGCGAGGGTCTGGACGGCGTACTTCGCCCACGCCCCCTGCTCAGCGCCGAGGAAGCCTGCGCCGCCGGTCACCGGAGTGACGAGCGGGAGCGTGATCGTGCTGGTGCAGCTGACGGCCTGCGAGCGTGCGGCCACCTTGTGGCCACCGCTTGCTGTGCCTGCTGCGACCGACGTGATGGCGAGAATCGCCAGCGCCAGTCCGATGCTCTTTTTCATTCAGTTCCTCCTTCAGACGGGTCTTTCGACTGCGTCCGCCTGGGGAGCGGGCCGCAAATCCTTGGCGAGTGTCACCTGCCGCACACCAGGTGTCAATGGGTTTGATCAAATCCGTAGCGCCTCGACCCAACCTGCGGTGTCGAGGAACTGGCGGAATCGAACAGCCTTGTCACCGGCGACGGTCCAGATATGGACGAACGGCACGTCCAGTTGTTTGCGGCTTTCTTTCGCGATCCCGCGATAGCGGCCCAGCACGACGACCTGGTCACCGGCCTCCAGGAACTCGTCCGGGTCTGCGGTGAAACCCTCCCACCAGGACGCGTCGAGGGGCTCGAAGATGTTGCGGCGCACGTCGTCGATGCCGCGGTGGAGCCCTCCGTGGGGTAGGCCTTGCGCCTGATGCCACTCGATGTCGGGATGCAGGTCGGCAAGCACACCGTCGAGATCGCCGCGCCTGAAGGCTGCGTAGGAACGCTTGACGAGGTCGACCGGCGCCACGCACGTACCCTATGCCGCGGGATGCAGTATGCGATGCACGAATCCGAAGATGAGAACGGGCGCCTGTTCGACGCTGCGCGCGGCTGCGAGCTGTTCACACAGCAGCTCGTGTCGTTGTCCGGCGAGCGCGACCCGGTCGACGGCGACGAGGTGCTCTACGTCCTCGAAGGCTCTGCGGGCGCGCAGATCGACGGCCACGACCACAGGCTCGCCCCCGGCACCGCGGTCTTCGTCGCACGCGGTACGCCGTGGTCAGTCGACGGCGAGGTACGCGCGGTCTCGGTCGTCGTGCACGATCCGCCTCCCTCGGAGGTCTCACACGCGGTCCTCGATCTCGGTGCTGCCGAGCGCGGGTCCGCCACCGCCGGACGAGAGTTCCAGCTCGGCGCGAACCCCGCGACCGGCTGTACGTCGGTCACCCAGTTCGTCGGGCTCGTGCCGGTCGGCCGCGCGCCCGATCACTTCCACACCTATGACGAAGTGATCTACATCCTCGAGGGGCGGGGCGAGCTCGCGATCGGCGGGGAGACCGCCGAGCTGCGGCCGGGCAGCTGCGTGCATCTCCCCTCTCGCCTCGTCCACTGCCTTGCGAACACGGGCGACTCGGAGTTGCGGGTGCTCGCCGTCTTCCGCCCTGCCGGCTCCCCGGCAGAGGCCTATTACCCCGACGGGACACTCGCCGTCGTCCCAGACAGCGACGGAAAGGACTGAGATGCCGAGGATCGAGCGCTCCGCCGACGTGAGCTGGGAAGGGAATGCCACCCGCGGCCAGGGGCTGATCACAGCCGAGACGGGAGCGTTCAACGAGCTGCCGTTCGCGCTGCCGACGCGGATCGGTGCCGCCGCGGGGAAGACGAGTCCCGAAG